>JALUWE010000405.1 GCA_027019845.1 Anaerolineales bacterium
TGCCGCTTCCCGCGCTTTCTTTGCTTCTTACTCATTCACATAATCCAGTTTGGCCAGGGAGGCCGCCACGCGTTTCAGGCCGACTTTCTCGAAGAAAATGTCCACGGTCTCATCGCCGTCCTGCCAACGACTGTTGAGCACCATGCCCTCCCCCCACAGCGGGTGGCGCACCTTCATACCGGCCTGGTAGCGGGCGCGTTGTGGCGGCGGCCCCGGCGAGGGGGCGTTCTGCTGCCGGGTTGTGCCCTCGCGGCCGCGAAATGAGCGCACCACCCCCTGCCCGTTGAGCAGGTGTGTTGGGATGTCCTCCAAAAAACGCGAGGGTTCGGTCGGTTCGGTGTAGCCGTAGGCCGCGCGGTTGAGGGCATGTACCAGAAAGAGGCGGTCCTTGGCGCGGGTGATGCCGACGTAGAACAGCCGTCGCTCCTCGGCCATCGCTTCCGGGTCGTCGAAAGAGCGGAAATGGGGGAGGGTGCGCTCTTCCAGACCGACGATGAACACCACCGGAAACTCCAGTCCTTTGGCCGCGTGCAGGGTGAGCAGGGTGGGCACGTTGGCGGCCTCGTCCAGCGTGTCCTGGTCCGAAACCAGCGCGATCTCGTCCAGGAAAGCGAGCAGGTCACGGTCGTGGTAGTCCGCGGCCAGGCGGCGCAGTTCCTGGACGTTGTCCCAACGGCTGAGGCCCTCCTCCGTGCTGGTGTCCAGGTATGCCTCGTATCCCACATCGTGCAGAATCCGGTCGATCAGCTGCAAGGGAGTGAGTTCATCCCGCAGCGCGCGCCAGTTGCGCACAAGATGCCCGAAATTCGCCAGCGAGAGGGCAGCCCTGCCGCGAAACTTTCCGAAATATTCCGAATCCTCGCCTTTGCCCAGATCGAGCAGCAACTCCCCGGGAGCCAGCCCCGTCTGCCCGGCCAGGGTGCGCAAGGCCGCCACGGTCTTGGCCCCGATGCGGCGGGGCGGCACGTTGATCACCCGTAGCAGGCTGGCTTCGTCCAGGGGGTTGTGTACCAGCCGCAGGTAGGCGATCACATCCTTGATCTCGCGGCGGCCATAAAAGCGTTGCGCGCCGACCAGTTTGTAGGGCAGGTTGGCGCGCATAAAAGCCTCTTCCAGCAGGCGGGATTGCGCGTTGGTGCGGTACATGATGGCGCAATCGCCCGGCTGTGCCTGGCCGCGGGCCACCAGGCTGGCAATGGCATCCACAACGAAGGCGGCCTCCGCGCGGTCGTCGTGGGCTTCGTGCAGGGTGATCTTTTTCCCCGCGCCGCGGCCGGTGAACAGCTTTTTGCGCCTGCGCTGCGGGTTTTGATCGATGACCGCCATCGCCGCGTCCAGGATGTTCTGTGTGGAGCGGTAATTCTGCTCCAAGAGAATGACCTGCGCGTCGGAGAAATCCTGCTCGAAACGCCGCACGTTGCGGTAGTCGGCCCCCCGCCAGCGGTAGATGGATTGATCCGCGTCGCCGACCGCGAAAATGTTGCGGTGGAAAGAGGCCAGATGTTTGAGCAGGGTGTATTGCGCCATGTTGGTGTCCTGAAACTCGTCCACCAACACGTGCTGGTAGCGCCGGGCGTATTGCTGGCACACTTCGGGGTATTCGGCCAGCAGGAACGCGGTCCACAGCAGCAGATCGTCAAAATCCAGCGCGTTGCTGGCCAGCAGCAGCTTGTGGTATTGTTCGTACACGCGGCGGACTACCTCGTCACGGTAGGTTTTGATGGGGAAATCCTCCGGCAGCAGCAGCTCGTTCTTGGCGCGTGAGATGGCCGCGTGGATGCTGTGCGGGCGGTATTGCTTTTCGTCCAGGTCCAGGTCGCGCAGAGCACGCTTGACCACCCTGATCTGGTCGTCGGCGTCGAAGATCACGAAATGGCTGTCGAAAGGCAGCCGTTCGGCCTGGCGGCGCAAGATGCGCACACACACGCTATGGAAAGTGCCCAGGGTCAGGCCGTGGGTGTTGGCGCCGATCAACTTCTCCACCCGCTCCCCCATCTCGCGGGCAGCTTTGTTGGTAAAGGTGACGGCCAGAATGTGGTAGGGCCGCGCGCCCAGGGTTTCGATGCGGTAGGCAATCGAACGGGTCAGCACCCGCGTTTTGCCGGAACCCGGCCCGGCCAACACCAAAACCGGCCCCTGGCAGGCGGTTACAGCCTTGCGTTGCTGTTCGTTCAGGCCGTCCAGCAAAAAACTCATGTAAGGATTGTAACGGGTGGTAAAATGAGTGTCAATGAAGACTGAAGACGCGGCCGGCGCGCGGGCTGCCAACACAATCTCGTGGGGGATGATCGGTCACGAATGGGCGGTACAACTGCTGGTGGGGCAGATTGCGCGCGGGAATCTGCGGCACGCGTACCTGTTCAGCGGCCCTGCCGGGGTGGGTCGCCGTACCCTGGCATTGCGCTTCGCCCAGGCGATCAACTGCCCCACCCCGCTCGAGGCGGGCGTCCCCTGCCAGACCTGCCACACCTGCACCCAGATCGCCCAATCCCGCCACCCCGACTTGAGCATCGTACAGGCGGAACGCCGCGGAGGCACCTTGCGGGTAGACCAGATTCGCGAGGTACAGCGCAGTCTTTCCCTGTCGCCGTACACCGCGGCCTACCGCATTGCGCTGCTGCTGCGCTTCGAGGAAGCCCATCCCAGCGCGGCCAACGCGCTGCTCAAAACCCTGGAAGAACCCCCCGCGCGGGTGGTGCTGCTGCTGACCGCAGAAAGCCCGGAAAGCCTGCTCCCCACCGTGGTCTCGCGCTGCGAGGTGTTGCGGCTGCGCCCGGTGCCCACAGAAAAACTGCGCCAAAGTCTGGTGGACTTGTGGAACGTGCCGGAGGAAGAAGCCGGGTTGCTGGCCTCGATTGCAACCGGCAGGCCAGGCTATGCGCACCATCTGCGGGACAACCCCCAATCTCTTCGCCAACGCCAGGCGTGGCTCGACGATCTCGACCGCCTGCTGCAATCCAATCGAACCACGCGCTTTGTCTACGCCGAATCACTGGCAAAAGACAAAGAGCAGTTTTTCAACCTTATCCAGGTGTGGGAATCCTTCTGGCGAGACGTGCTGTTGCGCGCCGCCGGCATGGAGAACTTGCCGACCAACCTGGACCGCCAGACCGAAATCGCCTCTCTTGCTTCCCAACTCCAATTTTCCGTCGCAAAACGAGTGCTCACCAGCCTGGGAACAGCTCGCAACCGGCTGGAACATAATGCCAATACCCGTTTGACCGCTGAAAATTTATTGCTCAATTTGCCGTTTATCAGGTAAATTCGAGCAAATTTCCGTTAGTTACCATGGTTATCACTCACATCAGGTTATAATAGAGACGATGCGTACCCCATCTCCATCGCAGACCCAAGATGAGCACTCCCGCGCTTCGCTCGAGCTGTTGTACCACATCAGCCGCGAGCTGGCCTCTGCGCTCGACTTGCACGAAGTTTTGGAGCGCATTCTCCAACTCTCTGTAGAATCCGTGGGGGGGATCAGCGGCAGCATCATCGTATTGGACAACCATGGGAATCCGGTAGATTCCGCCATGATCCACAGCGGGCAGGTCTATAACCAGACCACCGACCGGCTGATGGATACAATCGACAAAGGGCTGGCGGGTTGGGTGTTACAAAGCCGCGAGCCGGTACTGATCCGGGATACGAGCATCGACGAACGATGGACCAAACGCCCGGATGACGCGCCCGACCGGACAGGTGCCAAATCAGCCGTCAGCGCGCCGCTGCTGGCGCGCCAGAATCTGGTCGGCGTGATCACACTGGTCCACCCCTCCCCCTACACCTTCAATGAGTCGCACCTGGAACTGGTACAGGCGATTGCCGATGTGGCCGGCATCGCGGTGCTCAACGCCCGGTTGTATACGGAGAGCCAAAACCGCGCCCGTGTCATGGCCGCCCTGGCCGAAAGCTCCCTGGCGATTACCGCTGCGCTGGGGGCCAAAGACATCCTGCAACGGGTACTGGAGCAGGTACATCAGGCCCTACAGGTCGAGGCGGTATCGCTGGCCTTGATCACAGCAGACAAAACAGAACTGGTGATCAAGGCAGCTACCGGGCCGGTAGCCGATGAAGTCATCGGTTTGCGACTGAAAATGGGCGAGGGCATTGCCGGTTGGGTGGCGCGCGAGGGCAAAGGCGCCATTACCCCAGATACCAAAAAAGAACCCCAGTTCAATCAAAAGGTAGACCGCCGAACCGGATTCGAAACCCGCGCCATTGCCTGCGCCCCGATTCGGTCAAAAGGGGAAACCATTGGCGTGCTCGAAGCCATCAATCCGGTCAACGGGACATTCGATCCGGACGCGTTGCTCCTGCTAAACGGCATCGGCAGCCTGGCCGGTTCGGTGCTCGAGCAAGACCAGCTGCTCGCAAGCCTGCAAGCCGCCAAACAGAGTTTTCAGGAACTCTTCGAAGACAGCATCGATCCCATCGTGATCACAGATTGGGAAGGCAATATTGTTGATGTCAACCGCCCGGCAACCTTCGCCGCCCGGCGCACCAAAAAAGAATTGCTGGGCATGACTATCCACGACCTTCATGAGATCGATTTCGAGAAGGTGGGCGGCCCGCAATTCTCGAATTTGTCCAAGCACGAGATGGCTTACTACGAATCCGCGCTCAGGCCAACCCCGGACACGAACATCCCTATCGAGGTGTACGTCCGCCAGATTATTCTGGACGAGAAAAAACATTTGCAATGGATTTTGCGCGACATTTCCGAACGCAAACGTCTGGACACTTTGCGGGATGACTTGATCTCCATGATTTACCACGACCTGCGTTCGCCGCTTTCCAACGTGCTTTACAGCATGGACATTCTGGCTTCTATGCTGGCCGATGAAAGCGAGAAATACAAGACTTTGATCGATGTGGCGGTACGTTCGGCGGAGCGCATCCAGCGGTTGACTAGCTCTCTGTTGGACATCAAACGCCTGGAGGCAGGTCATTCCGTTCTCAACCGGGCGCCCATCGAGGTGGTGGACATTTTTGTGGACGCGGTGGATGCCATCCACCCCCTGGCAGAGAGCAAAAAACAAAAAGTGCATACCATTTTACCCACCGGTCTCCCCACCTTGAATGTCGACGGCGACATGATCCGGCGGGTGATCATCAACCTGCTGGAAAACGCGGTCAAATATACACCGGTGGGCTGCAACATCACCCTGGGCGTGGCGGAGCTTGAAGGGGGGCTTGAATTCTGGGTGGAGGACGATGGCCCCGGTATCGAACCTGAGCAGCGGGATGCTATCTTTAACAAATACGCTCGCCTTCAGAAAGGCGGCATCGGCATCGGGCTGGGCCTGGCCTTCTGCCGTCTCGCGGTGGAGGGCCACGGTGGAAGAATCTGGGTTGAAAGTGAAGTGGGGAAAGGCTCTCGTTTCACCTTCGTTTTGCCGGTAGACGAAACAGAAACCGCCGGCGAGGCAATTCCGCTTTAAGCCAAAAACAAACATGCAACAAATCGAACAGGATATTTACATCTCCAACACCTACCCTGGAGTCACCCTGGGAGCACTGGCGTTGCCTTTTGGCATCTTGCTGATCGACGCTCCGCTTCACCCGGATGATGGACGCTCCTGGTACGCCACGGTATGCAATTTGGGCGGCGGCGCAGGGCGGTTGCTCGTCAGCCTGGATGCTCACACGGACCGCACTTTGGGCATCCGCGTGATGGATTGCCCGATGATGTCTCACGAAGAAACCGCGCTGGCATTCGAGAATCGCCCTTCCATCTTCAAAGCGCAACCCCTGGAATCGGGCGCGGAATGGGAGTATTGTGAGGGGCTGAGTGGCTTGCGCTGGGCGAAACCAACGCTGACATTCACAGAAGAAGCTATCCTGAAATGGGGAGAATACAGTATTCATCTGGAACATCGGCCCGGGCCCGCTCCTGGGGCCATCTGGCTCAACGTACCGGAAGCCAGCGTGGTTTTCATCGGTGACGCCGTGGTGGTCAACCAGCCCCCTTTTCTGGCAGATGCCGACATCCCCGCCTGGATCGCTACCCTGGACGTATTGCTCTCAGCCGCTTACCGCAATTACCTGGTCATCAGTGGACGGGGCGGTGTCATTGACACACCGATCATTCGAGAACAGCGTAAATATCTCAAAGAAGTGCTCAAACGACTGGAACGACTGCACAAACGCAATGCCCCCCCAGAGGCAACCGAAAGCCTGATCGAGGGGCTGCTGGCCCGTCTGGACTTTCCCACCGACCGCCGCGAGCAGTACGAACAACGGCTGCGCTATGGCCTCCACCGGTATTACACCCGGCACTACTACCCAGACGAAGAGGGGGAAGAATAAATGACCTCCGCCCCCTACCAGCCGGTTTTCCACCTGACTCGCGGGAACATTGTCGAATCGATCCACTACGGCGCAATCGCCATTGTCGATGTTTACGGAAAGCTGATCGCCTGGCACGGCGACCCCCACACGGCAACCTTTCTGCGCTCCACAGCCAAACCGTTGCAGGCCATTCCCTTCATAGAACAGGGAGGCCCCCAGCATTTTTCCCTGACCACCGAAGAGATTGCGCTCTTGTGCGCCTCGCACTGGGGCACGGATAAGCACGTCGCGGTGGTGCAATCCATTCAGAGCAAAGCCAATCTGTCCGAAAACGATCTGCAATGCGGCGTACATCCGCCCGTCGATGCGCCCACCCGCGAGGCCATGCAGGCACGCGGCGAGCAGCCAACCCCCAACCGGCACAACTGCTCTGGCAAACACAGCGGTATGCTGGCCTACGCGCAGTTGAATCAATGGCCGCTGGAAAATTACCTCGATCCCGGGCACCCGGTCCAGCAGCACATTCTGCGCGCTTTCTCGGAAATGTGCAATCTCCCCATCGAACAAATTCATCTCGGAACGGATGGATGTTCGGCCCCCAATTTCGCCGTGCCGCTTTACAACGCGGCCCTGGCCTACGCACGCCTGTGCGCCCCGGAGGTGTTTACCCCCGAACGGGCCGCGACATGCCGGACCATCACCAACGCGATGCTCAGCCACCCGGACATGATCGCCGGCCCCGGCGCGTTCGACACCCGCTTGATGGAGGTCGCCAACAAGAAAATCATCTCCAAAGGCGGTGCGGAAGGGTTCCAGGGGTTCGGGCTGCTGCCAGGCACACTGGGGACCAACGCTCCCGCCATTGGAATCGCATACAAAATTTCGGATGGCGGCAGCCGCTCCACGGTGCGCGCCGCGGTCGGGCTGGAAATTCTCCACCAGATCGGCGCGCTCACGCAGGACGAAATGGAAAACCTCTCTGAATTCGGCCCATCGTTTCCGGTCCACAATTGGCGCAAGCTGGTTGTCGGCAGCGGCGCGCCAGCTTTCCGGCTCACCCTCAACCAATGACACCCAAAGAACGCGCCCTGCTCGTCCACCAGCGACTGCTCGATTTCTACGGCCAGCCGGAGTGGCGCAATCCGCTGCCCGCGCTGGACGAACTGGTCTCCACCATCCTGTCCCAAAACACCAACGACAACAACCGCGACCTGGCCTTCGAACGGCTGCGAGCGCGTTTCCCCACCTGGGAGGCCGTGCGCGACGCCCCACCGGAAGCCGTGATCGAAGCCATCCGCCCCGCGGGGCTGGCCAACCAAAAGGGGCCGCGCATCCAATCCGTGCTGCGGGAAATTTCGGCACAGAACGGAAAATTGAGTCTGGACTTTTTGCGCCACCTCCCCACCGAAGAGGCCCTCGCCTGGCTGATGCAATTCAAAGGCGTGGGGCCAAAGACCGCGGCCATCGTGCTGCTCTTCTCGCTTGGCAAACCCGCCTTTCCAGTGGACACGCACGTCCACCGGGTGAGCGGACGGATCGGGCTGCGCCCCGAAAAGATGAACGCAGAAAAAGCGCACACTCACCTGGCACAACTGTTCCCCCCCGAAACATACTACGCCGCCCACCTGAACATCATCCGCCTGGGACGCGAAATTTGCCGGGCGCGCAAACCCCGGTGCTCAGCCTGCCCGTTGCAGGATATTTGCGATTATCGAGCACACCACCCCGAACAATAATCAGGCTCAATGAAAAATCAGACCGAAGAACCCAGCCTCGAAAACCTTCGCCAGCAGCTCCATACCCTGAGCGAAGACAACCTGCCCGAACAGACGCGCCAGGCCATCCAGAGCAGCCTCCAAATTCTGGAAACCGCCCTCTCACAAGGCGGGAATACGGATGAAAACACGCTGCGCCAGATTCTCGCTGTTCAAACCGCGCTGATCGCCGAAAACATCCGTCTCTACGCAGCCATGCGAGACATGGAACAGGAAAAAGCAAAATTCGTCTCTGTGGTCTCCCACGAACTGCGCCTGCCCATGACCTCGATCAAAGGATACACGGACCTGCTCTTACAGGGCATGGTGGGCCCGATCAACGAGCAGCAA
>JALUWE010000406.1 GCA_027019845.1 Anaerolineales bacterium
CGGCCTTCGATCGGGTCATGGCCGCCTTCCGAATGCCAAAATCCACCGATGAAGAGAAAGCCGCCCGCCGCGCCGCCATCCAACAGGCCACCATCCAGGCTACCGAAATCCCCCTGCAAAACGCGGAAAACTGCGCCCGCGTGCTGCAACTGGCCGCCCAACTCAAAGACCGCTCCAACAAAAACGCGGCCTCCGACCTGGAATGCGCCGTCTACCTGGCAACCGCCGGGCTGAAGGGCGCGCTCTCCAACGCGGAGATCAACATCCCCGGCATCAAAGACCAGGCCACTGCCGCAGCTTTTTCACAACGGCTGGAGGCGTTGAGGGGGAAGTTCGAGTTTTGAGTTTGAGGTGTAGGTTTTGCGCCTGGATTGTGCCGGCATGAAACTCAACCCCGAAACTTCGTACCCATTCGTGTCATTAGTAGGACTTACGCACTTGAAAAGTCGCACCCAGACCTCACAGGTCTCAAAACGCATGGAGACGCCCGGATGCAATCCATTTTGGGTAAAATCTTCCTGCACCGTGTGGTAGTAGACCTGTGAGGTCTCAACTGCGTAAGTACTGTCATTAGATGCCAAAGACCGAAGGACTCCCATGAAACAAATCCTGATGGCCGAACCCAACATCTCCGAAGGCCGTAACCTGGAAATCGTCGAACAGATCGTGGACGCAGTGCGGAACACCCCCGGCGTGACGCTGGTGGACTACTCCTCCGACCCGGACCACAACCGCTCGGTGATCACCTTCATCGGCGAGCCGGAAGACGTGCTGGCCGGCGCAAAAGCCCTGGCCCTCAAAGCCTTCGAGCTGATCGACATGCGCCGCCACTCCGGCGAACACCCCCGCCAGGGCGCGGTGGACGTGTGTGCCTTCATCCCCATTCGTAACGTCACCAAAGACCAGGCTGTGGAAATCTCCCGCCGGTTTGGCAAATTCGTGGGCCAGCAGGGCGTGCCGGTCTACTACTACGAAGACGCGGCCACCCGCCCGGAGCGCAAAAGCCTGCCCAAAATCCGCAAAGGCGAATATGAAGCCCTGCCCGAGAAACTGGCCGACCCGGCCTGGGCACCGGACGAAGGCCCCGCGGTCTTCAACCCCCAATCCGGCGCGTTGGTGACCGGCTCGCGTTTCCCCCTGATCGCGTTCAACGCCAATCTGAATACCACCGACCTGAAGATTGCCCAAAATATCGCCAAAGCCGTGCGCCACATCAGCGGCGGGTTCCGCTACGTGCGCGCCATGGGCTTCGCGCTGGAAGACAAGGGCATGGTGCAGGTTTCCATGAACCTGATCAACTACACCAAAACGCCCCTCCACCGCGTGCTAGAGACCATCCGCTCCGAGGCCGCCCGTTACGGCGTCAGCGTGGTCGAAACCGAGATCATCGGCCCCTTGCCGCTCGACGCGCTCCAGGAGGTGGTGCGCTTCTACCTGCAAACCCACGACTTCGAGATCGGCCAGATCGTCGAAACCGCGTTGCTAGACGCATGACACCTGGGGGTTTAATCCTGTTTGAGTAGCTTACGGCGCACAAAGGTCAGGAATTCTCTAAGAGCTTCCTCTGGCACATCACTGATGTCGCTTTCGACAACGTGATCCTCACTGCCGTGGTGAAAATGTTTTGGAAACGTGGCTACAGTTTCCCATCTTTTGTGCGGCGCGTTGTCGTGACGGTAAATGTCTCCCCCTTGTTCAATCAAGCGGCGTTCCCAGTGATAAGAATATCGTCCGCTGATCGAGATGAATACGTCGAGAAATGAGCCATCTACGATGTTCAGACGCAGTTTAAGCGGGTCGCCGGTGGCTAAGGTTACGATTTGTACCTCGACGACCACATCGCTAAATTCATTTCGCGCCATGCTTCTCAGCTTCCTGTAAGTCGTCGAGATAGGCATCCAATTCCTCCTGACGGGCGGCCAGGTTTTCAGCCACGATCAAATCCTCCCAGGCTGGATGTTCAGCGATCTCCCCTCGCGCGATCCGGGATTCCAGCGTTTCTAACGAATCCACGCCGTAACGTGCCAGAATCTCCAACCGGTGCTGTAACACTTCGCGTTTTTGCTGGTGAAGGAAACTCACCAGCGCTTGCCGGAACAAAGCCTCTTCGCTCATCCCCAACGCTCCCGCAATTTTTGCCGCTGTCTCTTTTACCATTGTTTCCATCAGAACCTCCTCAGAATTGTTGGCCATCGTGCGTATCTTACCATACCCCGTTGCATCCCTACAACTACCACCCTTCTCGATGATAAAATACCCCCATGTCCTTCCCCGAGCTCGAAACCACCCTCCGCCGCCTCTACAGCGAAGGCAAATACCAGGAAATCATCGACCTGATCGACCGGCGTAAGGACGAATTTCCCGACCAGCGGCTGCTGCTGACCTACTGGCAGATCGGCATGGCAGCCCGGCTGGGTAAGCGCGACCTGGCCTACCGCCTGATGGACGAACTGCTGGCCGACGACTTGTGGATCAGCCAGGTGCTCCTGCGTGGCAGCCCCTCCCTGGAATCGCTCCAGCAAGAAGCAGGCTTCGAGCAGCGCGTGGCGCGTTTTCGTGAGCTGCAAAACCGGGAACGGCGACAACTGCTGCCGCTGCTCACCCTGCACCGCGAAGGGCACTGCGCCCCGGACGCGGCCTGCCCCCTGCTGCTCGGCCTGCACGCAGAGCGCGCCCTGTCCTTGCAGTCCATCAAATTCTGGCAGGCCGCCGCGGAAAACGGCTGGCTGGTGGGCGTCCCCCAGTCTTCGCAGGCCCTCTGGAGCGGCGCGTACGTCTGGGAAGACCGCGAGCTGGCCCGCGAGGAGATCGCCGCGCACCTCGCGGATTTGCAGGCCCGCTACGCGGTGGACGCCCGCCGTATCCTGCTGGCCGGACACGCGAACGGCGGCGAACTCGCTATGTGGCTGCCCCTCAGCGGGGGGATCGACGCCCGCGGCTTTGTCGCGGTCAACCCCACCGGCGTGTGGATGCACCACCCGGACCAGTGGCTGCGCACCGTGCGGGCCAGTCGGCCGTTCGGAATGCGCGGCGCGGTGCTGATCGGGGAGAACGACCCCCACATCTCGCTGCCCGAATTGCGCCGCATCGTCGAAATCCTCAACCAGGCCGAGGTGCCCTGCAAACTCGAAATCGTCCCCCAGGCCGGGCACGAGCACCACCCGGCCTTCGACCCCGCCCTCCTGCGCGCTATCGATTTTGTGCTCAGTTGATCGCGAATCGGGAATCCGTAATTCGACAAACTCCAGTTACCCCAATTACCCAATTACCCCAATTACCCATCCTTCGACTACGAGCGAACGGAGTTCGGTACGAACTCTATTCGCCCTCCGCTCAGGATGCAATACCCAACACCCACCCTGCTCCTCAAAAACGCCGTCGAAGTGCTCACCTGCCTCCCCGCGGGGGATGACCTGATCGGGCGTGTGCCCGGCGGGAGCGTGGCCGTCGCGGGGGAGCGCATTCTGGCCGTCGGCCCCTACCACGACCTGGCAGCCCGCTACGATCTCTCCCAGGCACGCGTGCTGGACTGTTCCGGCAAGATCGTCGCGCCCGGATTCGTGGACAGCCACACCCACGTAGTCTTCGGCGGCTCACGGGTGCGCGAATACGCCCTCAAAATGACCCGCACCCCGGCAGAAGTGCGCGCCCTCGGCATCCCTACCGGTATCCTCGCCAGCATGGAGATGACCCGCGCGGCCAGCGAAGAACAACTCTTCGAGAGCGCGGCAGACCGCCTGCGCCGGATGCTGCAACACGGCACCACCACCGTCGAATCCAAATCCGGCTACGGCCTCAGCCTGGAACACGAACTCAAAATGCTGCGCGTCAACCAGCGGCTCAAAGAGGCCTCCGCCCGCCACCCCCTGCCCGACGTGGTCAGCACCTTCCTGGGCGCGCACGCCTTCCCCCCCGGTGTGCCCCCCAAAAGGTATGTGGACGAAATCATCCACGACATGATCCCCGCCGTGGTCTCCCAAAACCTGGCCGGGTTTTGCGACGTGTACATCGACGAAGGCTACTTCGACCTCGATCAGACCCGGCGCATCCTGCTGGCCGCGCGGCAGGCCGGGTTGAAACTCAAAATCCACGCCGACCAGTATGCCGCGCTGGGCGGCTCGGAACTGGCCGCGGAATTGGGCATGGTCTCCGCCGACCACCTGAACTACACTGCCCCGGAGACCATGCGCCGCCTGGCCGCCGCGGGTGTGACGGGCGTGCTCATGCCGCTGATCGACTTCGCGGTGCAGCACCCCCACCCCTTCGACGCCCGCGCCATGCTGGCATCCGGCATGACCCTCGCGCTGGCCACCGACATCTGTCCCGGCGGGTGGACGGAGTCCATGCAGCTGGTCATGCAATTCGCCTGCCGCCAGCACCGCCTCAGCCCCGAAGAAGCCCTATACGCGGCCACCGTCGGCGGCGCAAAAGCCCTGGCCCTGAACGACCGCGGCGCGCTGGCCCCCGGCCTGCTGGCCGACATCCAGGTCTGGGACCTGCTCACCTTCGAGGACGTGATCTACCGCCTGGGGCACAACGCGGTCGCGAAGGTGGTCCGCCGGGGGCGGGTGGTGGAAGAGCGAGAATCGTAGATCGTAGAGGCTGGCATGAAAGGACGTGTTGCTGTGGCTGGCCGTGATATACTTTCATCCCGATCACAGAAAACAGGAGGTTTGCATGGTAAAAATCGAATTGGTGTATTGCGCCGCGTGACACTACACCGGCCGCGCCGTCAGTTTGACGGAAGAGTTGTTGAATAAGTTCGAAGAAGATATCGAATCATTTACGCTGGTGCCCTCCGACGGCGGACGGTTTGAGTTTAGCGTGAATGGGGAACTGCTATACTCCAAACTGCAAACCCGCCGCCACGCTGAGCCTCACGAAATTGCCCGGCTGTTGAAAGAATATCTGGCTTCCCATTAGAGGGGCTTCCAACGTGATTCGCATCCCAGGCGTGCCCTGTGGGGCGCAAACCACCCCGGCAGAAGCCTGGGGATAGACCTGTATGTCCAGAGGAAATCCATGAGAGTGGTCGTTCAACGCGTTTCCCGCGCCAGCGTTACGGTTGCCGGGCGGAGGGTGGCCGAGATTGGCCCGGGGCTGCTCATCTTATTGGGTATCGGCCAGCAGGATGGGGAGCAGCAGGCGCGTTACCTGGCGGAAAAGATCGCCCATCTGCGCATTTTCGATGACGAGCACGGCAAGATCAACCGCTCTGTGCTGGATGTGCAGGGAGAGGCGATTGTGGTGTCCCAATTCACGCTGTACGCCGACACCCGCAAGGGGCGCAGGCCGTCGTTCGTGGCCGCGGCCCCGCCGGAGGCGGCAGCCCCCCTGGTGGATCGCTTTGCCGCGTTGTTGCGTGAGCAAGGAGTGCCCACCCAAACCGGCGAGTTCGGAGCATCTATGCAGGTGGAACTGGTCAACGACGGCCCTGTGACCATCTGGATCGAGCGAAGCTAACGATCCGCTCGTAACCTGAATTGCGGATAACGATGGAGGCTGTCATGGCGAGGGTGCATCGCAATGACAATTCCAAAGGGGGATTATCCGAAGCTCAGGTTGGTAGAAACCGGCGATTTGAAGTTGTAGATTCCGTCGTGTATAGCCCACTGTGTGCCGCACGTCTGGCAGGTGATTTGCTGGCTGGTTTGGTGGAACGTTGTATTTCCGCATTGTAAACAACGGAAAAACGTGCCGGGCGCGGCCAGAACGCTTTCCCCCTGCGCCCGGCTGCGCAGGAACACACTGGGCGAGTATTGCCACCAATTTCCCGTCCATTGGAGAGCTGCATCCAGAGCAACCAGCCAGCTGATGGGAACTACACGTTTGAGCCACCAGATGCGGAAGTGTGAAACGGTGAGCTGCTGTTCGATGGCAAAACCCGCCTCCCGCAGCCACTGCCGGGTGGTGGCCGGGTGGAAGTTGAAATTGAGTTCCACGAACTCGATGGGGTGGGGATCGAAGGGGTTCCAGGTTTGTTTGCGCAACAGGTAGCGGGCAATGGCTTTTAGATTGCGTTTGTTGGCGAACTCCAGAATGAACACCCCGCCAGGGCGCAAGACTTCCCTGATCCCCCGGATCACCTTTGGCCCGTGGGCCATGTGGTGCAGTACCCGGATCATGGTCGCGGAATCGAACAACCCCTTCACGAACGGCAGCCGGTAGGCGTCGGCGGCCACGTAGATGTAACGCTCGTCTCTTCCCAGCCGGGCCTGCGCCTGCTGGAGTTGGGTGATCGAATAATCCAGCAGCACAATTCGGTCATATCCCTGGTAGCGCGGGGTATTCCGGCCCGCGCCGGCCCCAACTTCCAGCAGGAGTTCCCCTTTGGGGGGCAGCAGACGCCGTAACGCAATGGCCTCGACCCGATCTTCGTATTCCCGTCCCCCTTGTTCCCAAAATTCGGTCTGGTATGTGGACCCCTCGTAGTCGCAAATCGGGGGGAATTCTCGTTCTGCTGTGTTTTCAGGTTCGCTCATCGTTGTTTGCTCCCAGGTAATTTCACGACCCGATCATACCACTTTTGCTCCGAAATCGAGGCTGCGCCGCGTTGGCTCACTCTTGGCTTTGGCGTGCCCGGTACGGTGTTCAGCCGGTCAACTCGCGCGGCGGCAAGGGATTTTTCGCCAGATTCGCTTCCCATTCCTCCCTTGCGAATTCTGTGTTTTTCAGTATGATCACGCCACGGGATGTGCGCATGACAACCAAAATGGCAATTAACCGCAAATGGATCTTCGTTCTCAAAAACGGTACCGCGGTTCTGGACTGGGGAGATGGAATGGCTCAGGAACTGTCCTCGGGGAAATTTCTTCTCTATGGGCCGGATGATTTCAGCCATCAGATCATGGATGAGGAGCTGGAGAGTCTCAAACAGGCCGGACGAATCGCCAGCTTTGATGCGCAGACCGTCTCGATTTTCGCCTGGGATATTTGATGGACAAAAAGTCGCCTATGGGACTGGCTGCCTGGCAGATGGCGCGCTGGTTACACCGCTACGAAGCCGTATAGAACCGCTCCAGGAAATCGCTTGCCCTCCCGTATTCGTTTGGAAATCGTCGTTTTCATGCTGATCCGGGTGCTGACCAACACCATGCACCGCATGGTGTACCCCTTGCTGCCCGCGTTCGCCCGCGGTCTGGGAGTGGACATCGAAACCTTTGCCCTCGCCCTGACAGCCCGCTCCACGGTCGGCGCGGCCAGCCCGCTCTTTGCCGCGCTTACCGACAGCCGGGGGCGTAAAACCGGTATGGTGTTTGGAATGGTGTTGTTTTTGATCGGCGTTGGTGTGGTGGTCGTGTGGCCTTCCTTTCCGGTGTTCGTGGCTGCCCTGATACTGACCACCATCGGAAAATACGTCATCGATCCCTCCATCCACGCCTATCTGGGCGATCAAGTGCCCTATGCGCGGCGGGGTCTGACCGCCGCGTTGGTCGAAATGGGGTGGTCGTTGAGCTTCATCGTTGGGGTGCCGTTGGCCGGGTTTTTGATCGCTCGATGGGGCTGGTTGGCGCCTTTCCCGTTGTTTAGCGTGCTCGCCCTGCTCTCTATTGGAGTTCTCGCATGGTGGTTGCCCGATTCCGCCGGAGAAACGCTTTC
This sequence comes from Anaerolineales bacterium, assembly GCA_027019845.1. Taxonomy (GTDB): domain Bacteria; phylum Chloroflexota; class Anaerolineae; order Anaerolineales; family JABWBV01; genus JALUWE01. The sequence continues at coordinate 7,600 of JALUWE010000406.1, forward strand.
CACTCCCCACATTTTTTATAACATCAGCCGCATTTTCCGTTATCTTCCAGCCGTGGCCGGGCTGATGGTGGGCGCGTGGATGAGCGCGGCCAACGAAACCGTCAACCTGGTCTTCGGCGTCTGGTTGGAAGATGCTTTTGGGTTGCGGCTGACCGCTTTAGGCGCGGCCTCCATGTTGATAGGCATTTCTGAATTTTTCGGAGAATCGATTGTGGGCTGGATAACGGATCGGGTTGGAAAACCACGTGCCATCGCAGGGGGATTGGTGTTGAACAGCCTGGCAGCGTTGGCCCTTCCCCGCCTGGGAACCACCCTTACCGGAGCGTTCATCGGTTTGTTTTTGTTTTACGTCACTTTCGAGTTTTCCCTGGTAAGCAGCATCCCCTTGATGACCGAGATCATGCCCACACAACGCGCCACTCTGTTGGCCGTGTACGCTGCCGGCCTGTCGCTGGGGCGGGCGCTGGCAGCCTCGTTCGCTACCTGGCTGTTTGCCTGGGGGATTGGGGCCAGTGTGCTGGCCGCCGTGGGGTTCAACTTTTTGGCTGGGGTGGCGCTGCGCAAGGCAAAAATACCCTGACTTCGTGCGCCCCATCCCACTTTTCCCGCACGCTCCGATATGCTATACTTTTCACAATCAGGAGCGATCCTTCGACTACAGGCTCACTCCGTTCGCCTTCCGCTCAGGATGCAATACCCAATACCCAATATCCAATTACCCAATTACCCAATTACCCAATTACCCAATTACCCAATTACCCAATTACCCAATTACCATCCCACTCTT
>JALUWE010000407.1 GCA_027019845.1 Anaerolineales bacterium
GGTCTACCGCGCCGGGGCGGAAGGTCTCCAGGATCACGTCTGCGGTTTCGGCCAGTTGCAGGAAGATTTCGCGGCCGCGTTTGTTACGGTAGTTGAGCGCCAGGCTCTTTTTGCCGCGGTTGATCAGCCGGAACATGCCATCGCCGCCGAATTCGGGGGGCGCGTTGCGCGCGTAGTCGCCCAGGCGAGGGGTTTCGACTTTGATCACTTCTGCGCCCAGGTCGGCCAGCAGTTGGGTGGCGTAAGGGCCGGGTAGCAGGCGGGAGAGGTCGAGGACGCGGATGTGGGTGAGGGGGGGCATGGGGGGTAATTGGGGAGTGGGGATAGGGAGTGGGGATAGGGATAGGGAGTGGGGATAGGGATAGGGGATAGGGATAGGGATGTGTGAGGCTTCCGGCTTGGGGTGCTCTACCGTGCCACGTACCAGGCCGCGACGTAGCCTTCGCTGCCGGTGACGTCGCGCACTTTGATCCACTGGCCCTGCACGCCGATCTTGTGTGCATCTGCCGGGTCGAGGAGGAGCAGCTCGGCCTGAAGGGGCAGGCGTTTGATCAGGGTGTTGTCCGCGATCAGGGGTTGGCTGCGGAAGGCCAGACCTTCGGCCGCGGCGTAGACGATCGGGTCGTCCTGCTGGGTGGGTGCGGGGCGGCCAGTCTCTTTGACGCCCAGAGCGGGGTTGCCGAGGTCGGTGACGTACCAGGCCGCGACGTAGCCCTGTTGGCCGCTGACGTCGCTGACTTGCAGCCATTGGCCCTGCACGCCGAGTTTTGCAGCCGCCTGCGCGGCGGGTTCCAGCACTTTGAGCCGCGCGGAGATGGGCAGGCGTTTGATCAGGGTGGCGTCGCTGACCTGGGGCTGGGTGCGAAAGGCCAGGCCGTCGGTGGTGGGTTTGACGATCATGCCGCTGTCTGTTTGTGCGGGCGCGCTTGGGGCGGGCTGGGGCGGTTTCGGGGCGGGTGCTTTTTCTGCGCGGACGTACCAGGCCGCGACGTAACCCTGCTGGCCGCCGCTGGCCTGGACGTGCAGCCACTGGTTGTACTGGCCGATTTTTTGGGCAGCCGCGGCTTTGTCTTCCAGCGCGAGCAGCTTCTGGCCTTCGGGGATGCGGGTGATCAGGTAGCCCTGGATATTGGGGCTGCCGCGCAGGGCCAGGCCGTCCGCGGTGGGGTAGAGTTCGAGGGGATCGCTCGGCAGCTCGGCACGCGTCTTCGCGGGGGGCGCGGCTGCCGGAGGGCTGCCGGAGCCAGCGAAAAAGATCACACCGATGATGGCCTCGCTGAGGGTCTGGCCGCCGTACTTGTAGCGTTCGAGCAATTTGAGCTTTTTGCCGGGCGCGTCGCCGGAGTAACGATAGGGATCGAGCATCAGGTAGTCGTTGCCTTCTCTGGCGTATACCACCACCCAGTGGCTTTGGATGCCGGGCACGTTGGAGCGGTCCACGTGGACGAGGGCCGGGTTGCCCTGTTGGATGTGCGCGTCGATGCGCTCGATGGGGGCCGGGGTTTTTTCGCACTCCACCATGCCTTGAAACTGCACCGCCGGGAACAGGCCGGGAATGGCGGCGGGCATGACCATGGCGCCCTGAAAGCCGCCGCCTTGCTTCATCTTTTGGTTGAGCGTGCTGGGCGTTTCCTGGTAGCCGTAGCCGTTGACCACCATGGCAAAGGAGGTCAGCAAACAGCCCCATTCTTTGATGGTGGGCGGGCCGAAGCCGAGAATTTCCGCTGCCCAGCGTTCGTCGTTTTGCCAGAGTAAATCGGTTTTGAACATGGTGTTGCCTCCGAGAGGGGGGGTAAGGTTT
>JALUWE010000408.1 GCA_027019845.1 Anaerolineales bacterium
CACCCAACTGATCGTCACCGACGACCACCATCAGGCTGCGCACCCCGATTTCCAGGCCACCGCCGAACGCGTGCGCACGCGGCTGCCCCGCCTGTGGCAGCAGGGCGTCGTCCCGGTGATCACCGGTTTCCTGGCCGCCACCCCGCAGGGCGTCATCACCACCCTGGGCCGCGGCGGCTCCGACTACTCCGCGGCTATCCTCGCAGCAGCCCTGCCCGCCCAGGAAGTCTGGATTTACACTGACGTGGACGGGGTGATGACCGCGGACCCGCGCATCGTGCCTGCTGCCCGCACCGTCCCCGAACTCACCTTCCGTGAGGTGGCCGAGCTGGCCTATTTCGGCGCCAAAGTGCTGCACCCCAAGACCATCCGCCCGGTGATCGAGGCCGGGATCGGCCTGCGGGTGCGCAACACCTTCAACCCCGCGCACCCCGGCACGCGCATCGTGCCCAACGGAGGGGGGGACAACGCCCAAACGGGAGTGCTCAAGGCCGTCACCGCCATCCGCGGCCAGCGGCTGATCACGGTGGAGGGCCGCGGGATGCTGGGGGTGCCGGGCGTCGCGGGTCGCGCCTTTCAGGCGGTGGCAGCCACCGGCACCAGCGTGATGCTGATCACCCAGGCCTCCTCCGAGCAGAGCATCAGCTTCGCAGTGCCCTCGGGGGCCGCGGAACGGGTGATCGCCGCGCTGGAGCAGGCCTTTGCCGCCGAACTGGCACGCCGCGACATCGACCGGGTATGGGCCACCGACGAGATCGTGATCGTCACCGCGGTGGGCGCGGGGATGCAGTACACCCCGGGCGTGGCCGGGCGTATTTTCACCGCCTTAGGCGATGCCGGCGCCAACGTGATCGCCATCGCGCAAGGCTCCTCCGAAGCCGCCATCAGCATGGTGGTGGCCGCCGCGGACGCCCAGGCCGCGGTGCGCGCCATCCATGGGCTGATCGTGTGAATGTGTTCGTGAATTACTGTTTCAGGGGCAGATGGAGCAATAAATCTGTGTATTCAACTGGAATGGATGCTACCCAGACAAGGTAAAGCTCCTCCGCCGTTTCCCCAATGCTCCTATCATGCGGGCTGCACAATACCTCGTCTTTTTTACATACCGCTTGGAGCCACCTCATATTCAATGCGGCCTGGAGTGTTCACCCGGCGTGATGCGTCTAAAATTTCCACTGCAACCAGATTCCCTTCAGCGTCGTAATCGAGTATCACCCCAGGTTTATCTTCATCGCTTTCCACAACCGGTGCATCCGAAAAAACGACAGTAAGCGTGTCGGTTTCTTGATCATATCTGACTTTCATGGATCGATTCTCCAGTACTTTTTCATTTTACTCGTTCGGTATACGGTTACCACCTCTGGTGGTTGACGATCGATATCCACGAAGATTCGTAGCAAATACGTTTTGGGTGGTTTGCCATATTCCACTCGAGACTGATACACTTTGCGACCAACACGAACAACTTCGGATTGTTCCGGTGCGGACAAAACCCTGCGAACATCGATCTCGCTGATTCCACGGCGCACCATTTGTAGATAGGCGTGCTCCGTAATACGATAGTAAGTAACTGGAGCTGGTTTTGCCATCGCCAACGGATAATTTTGTGTTCCACAATCACCAGAATCTATTCTAACATAATCCCCTCTGGAGGTATCCCTGATGTCCGAAAGAATTCCCGTCGCAGTGATAGCGGCCACCGGCAGCGTGGGCCAGCGATTCGTACAACTCCTGGACGGCCACCCCTGGTTCGAGGTGGTCGCCCTCACCGGCTCGGAACGCCGCCTCGGCCAGACCTACGGCCAAACCTGCCGCTGGGTGCTGGACGAACCCATGCCGGTCTGGGCGCGCGACATGCCAATCGTGCCCTCCACCCCTGAAGCGGCCAACGCGCCCCTGGTCTTCTCCGCGCTGCCATCGAAGTATGCCACCGAGATCGAAGCCCGCTTTGCCCGCGCCGGTGTGGTAGTCTGCACCAATGCCGGCGCGTACCGCCGCGACCCGACCGTGCCCATCCTGCTGCCCGAAGTCAACCCCGATCACCTCGACCTGCTCCCCGCGCAGCGCACCGAACATGGCTGGCCCGGCCTGATCGTCACCAACCCCAACTGCACCAGCGCGGGCATGACCATCGCCCTCAAAGCCCTGGACCAGGCCTTCGGCGTGCGCCGCGTGCTCGCCGTCTCCATGCAGGCCCTCTCCGGCGCGGGATACCCCGGCGTGGCCTCGCTCGACATTCTGGACAACGTGATCCCCTACATCGGCGGGGAGGAGGAAAAGGTCGAATGGGAGCCGCGCAAGATGTTGGGCACGGTGCGGGAGGGGCGTCTGGAGCTGGCGGAGGTGCGTTTGTCGGTACACGCCAACCGCGTGGCGGTGCGCGACGGGCACACGGTCTGCTTGAGCGTGGAATGCGAACAGGAAACGGGACCCGAACAGGCCGCCGCTGTTCTGGCAGCCTACCAACCCCCGGCAGCGGCCCGCGGCCTGCCCTCCACTCCCGACCCGGTCATCCTCCTCCACCCAGGCGAAGACCGCCCCCAGCCGCGCCTCGACCGCCTGACCGGGGGCGGCATGACCACCGTCGTCGGGCGACTGCGCCGCGACCCGCTGTTTCACCTGAAGATGGTGGTGCTGTCGCACAACACCATCCGCGGCGCAGCGGGCGGCTCGATTTACAACGCCGAGCTATTGCAAAAACAAGGCTGGCTCATCCCCCACTGAACACTGAATTCAGATGTGATTCAGATTAGGATCATCGCGAATGTAGGCCAGTTCACGGCCCAGGTAGGGCAGTTTGGGCAGGCCGTGCCACTCTCGTAAAAGGTGATAAGCAGGGGAGGTGAGCAGCCGGCAGGCGTCCACCGCGGCCCGCCAGGATGGTTTGCGAATTTCTTTTACGGTTGCCGGGTAGGGCAGCACACCAAAATCCCAGGCCGCGCACAGCCGGGCGATGAAATCCACCCGATCGGCCAGAGAGAGCAACTCGCCGGGCGGATCGACGTCCGGGTAAAGAGTAGGATCAATCCAGGAGGGCATGTAAAAATTCTCTCCGGGTGAATTGTACTACTGCTTCCGTTGTTTCCTTTGTCGCTTCCGCGCCAGCAAATGCGATGTTGTCGAGGCCGGTTTCTTCTCCTCGGGGGGTGTTTCCCTGGCGGGTTTGACGGGCGGAGGAACAGGCTCTTCCTTCGGCAGCGGCTGCAACACCCGCGCCTCCCCCTTCTCTCCTTCCTCTTTCGACTTCCCTCTTTCAACCACCAACTTGCCCACCTGTATACCTGTTTCCCTGTATACCTGCTTCCCTGTTTCCCTGCCCACCTGTCTACCTGTTTCCCTGCCCACCTGTACCCCCTCTTCCCTCTCCTCCCGCGCCCGCTCCTTTGCCTGCATCAGGGAGGCGATGCGCTGGCTGCGGGGGGGTGGTGGTGCGGGGGCTGCGGAGGCCGGGGCCAGGCGCAGACGGCTGGTGAGCCGCGCCCAGGCGCGCTGCACGTCCCGGCGGTCGAGGGCCAGACGGCGCACCGCGATGTCCACGGGCAGCAGCAGCGCGGCCAGCAGCAGCAGTTCAGGCCAGATGGGGCGGGTGTCGGGCGGGGCGGTGAGGGTGCGGGCGAAGGCCTCGGCGGGGTCGCCGGTGGTGATGCGCCCATCGATCAGCGCGATCAAACGATAGAGCGCGTCCGGGTCGGATTGCAGGGTGCGGTACTCGGGGGAGTAGGACAGCACCCAGCCCGCGATCTGCGCCAGGGACTGGTCTCCCTGCGGGGAGGTGCCGTCCACCCGGATCAGGTACGCGCCTTGCTGGTCGGGGGTGAAGGCGGCCTCGTAACGTCCGGGCGCGACCTGTGTCAAATCGACCGCGATCACTTCCCCGTCCGGGGCGATCACGTTGGCCTGGAGGGTGTAATTGTTGAGGTACAGCCCGTCTTCGGTTTGCGCGTCCACGATCAGAGTGGCGGTTTCGCCGTTTTGCTCCACCCGCACGAGCAGCGCGCTTTCCACGTTTTCGTTGAGGACGAAGCGCACGGCCTGTGCCCAGAAGGCCGGGAACCCCTCCCAGGGCACCCAGTCACGCGCCCAGCGCGGGCTGGCGTCCGAGGTCCAGGCTACGGCTTTCCCCAGGCCGTATTGCCAGGCAGCCAGGATGGGGTCGCCTTGGGGAGAGACCAGGATGGTCTGGGCGGTGCTTTTGGCGGTGGTGCCCACGTAACCGTACAGCGGGGGCACTTCCGAGATGCCGGACAGGATCGGGGAGCTGCTGGCCAGTTGGGGGAAGAAGGTCTCTTCGATGATGTAGGAACGGGTGGCGAGCACAGTCTCTTCGGTGAAAATGCTGGGGATGGTGCTGGGGTCGTCGGTGAAGTGGTAGCGCCCGCCGCCGATGCGGGCCAGGTCTTTCAGGAAGGGCGCGGCGTCGCTGCCCACGCCCACGCTGGTCAGGGTGATGCCGTAGTCGAGGTAGAGTTGTTCGACCAGTTCGGGGATGCCGGTGGGGTTTGCGCCGCCATCGGTGAGCAGGATGACGTGTTTGACGCTGGCCGGATCATTGGGAAGCTCGGCTGCCATGGCCTGTAAACCGGCCAGGATGTCGGTGCCGCCGCCGCCGCCGATGCGCTGGAGGGCGTCCCTGACCGCGAGGCCGTCGCCCACCTCCTGGATGGGCACCACCCAACTGGCCGCGGTGTCGAAGGCGATCACGCCCACCCGGTCGGAGGGGAAGAGCAGCTCGACGGAGCGCAGGGCCGCCTCTTTGGCCAGCTCGAGTTTGGTGAAGCCGCCGCTGATCTCGCTCATGCTGCCGGAGCGGTCGATGATGAAGACGATGGTGAGGGTAGGCCGCCGGGTCTGGTCTTTGATTTCCATGTCCACGGGCAGGGTTTCTTCGAGCGGGGTGCGGAAGTAGCCGCCCACCCCGTAGCTGGTGGGGCCGCCGACCGCGAGCAGCCCGCCGCCCAGGTCGCGCACGTAGGATTGCAGCGCGGCCATCTGCCGGTTGTTGAGCTGCCGCGCGGGTACGTCTACCAGCACCACCGCGGCGTATTCGGAGAGCAAGGCCAGCTCCGAGGGCAGACCGTAGGGGGGCACGGTGTCTATGTTGAACCCGGCTGCGGCCAGCGCGTTGAGCAGGTTGGAAAATTCGTCGGGGCGGGTTTGGTCGGCGAAGGGCAGGGGTTCGCCTGCCGGGGGGGCGACCAGCAGGATTTTTGGCGGCCCTGCGATCTGGGTGAAGGCGGCCAGTTCGTTGTTCTGGTAGTAGGTGTCTTGTTGGGGGACGACCTGGATGTCGAAGCTGGTGAAGCCGGATTCTCCCGCGGTGAGGGGGATGGAGAAGGTGTTTAGCCCACGTGTCAGGTCCACGCCGCCTTCGTAGACCACCGCGCCCGCGGCCAGGACGCGGATCAGGGCCGGGGTGGGTTCGGTGGCTTGCAGGGTGATCTTGAGGTCGAAGTTCTCGCCTTGGAGCAGGCGTTCGGGCGCGTCCACTTCGGTGAGCAGCACTTCGGCGGGGGGGGTGTAGGTGAAGGGCACGGCGATCACTTCGACGCCGGCGTTGGCGGCCAGCCGGGCGGCGGATTCCGCGTCCCCGGTGGTGGCCGCGCCGTCGCTCAGGATGACCATGCGCCGCGCCGCGCCGGGCGGGTAGAGCGCCAGCCCCAGGCGGATGGCTTCGGCCAGGTCGGTCTGGGTGGTGTTGGGGATGGAGGTGAAGGGGGGAAGTTCCTGACTGGGGGACATGGGTCGCTCGACCAGCGCGTCTCCGCCGAAGAGGATGACCGCGGCTTGATCGTCCGGCCCCATCTCTGCCAGCGCGTCTTCGATGTAGGCGAAGGAGGCGGCTTTGGCCTGTGCGGGCATGGAGTCGGAGGCGTCTACCAGGAAGACGACGGCCAGTTCGTCTGCGCCGCGCAACAGTTCCAGCCCGGCCAGGGCCAGGATCAGGCAGAGCACGATGATCAGGCGAATGGCGAGCGAGGCGGCCTCACGCTTGCGCCCATAGCCGCGCGAGGGCCAGCCCAGGGCCGCGAAGAGCGGCAGGGTGAGAAGCAGGAGCAGGGCGAGGGGGGTGGTGAAGCGCACGTTTGGTCAGTGTTCAGTAGTCAGTATTCAGTGTTCAGTGGTCAGTGTTATTGTACACTGGAATGTAACGACCGGGTGAGAGGAAGGGTAGGCACTGCATTCGACCCCTGGTTGCAGCTTTCGCCTACCCTGGGTTGCTGAAAAACCCCTGCTGGGGGCAATGATGACTGGGGACCGGGGACGGATGACCGGGGACGGGAGACGGACCCTATCCCCTATGGCTGCGATTGCCCTGATTCCGCCTGCTGCCGGGCGCGTTCTAGCAATTCATCCAGGTTCAGCGCGGCGTTTTTTTGGGCTGCCATTTGGGATGTTGGGGGTTGGCCGGAGAGGGCTTCTTCTGTTTCGCCGCTGCGCACGCGTTCGAGCAGTTTGTCCAGGTCGAGCATGGCCGAGCGCGGCTGTTCAGCGGGGGTGCCGTTCTCGGAGCTTTTTTCGATTTGTTCGCGCAAGGATTGAATAGAGGCGTCCAGCACGTCTTCGCCCATGTAGTTCATCACGGCCAGCCCGAGGATTTGCGCTTTGACAGCCTCGTCGATTTCGGTGAATTCGGCCAGTTTGCCGACGTCGTCGGCCAGTTTTTTTTGGTATTCGGGGGGCAGGTTTTGCATCAGCGCGATGCTGTAGGTGGGCAACGCGGCCAGGGCTTTGTCGAAGGAGATGCCTTGCATGATGCGTTTGACGTTCTTGGCGCGCAACGTCGCCCGGCGGCGGTCCACTTCCCGGTCCGCGGCGTCGAGGACGACTTTCAGGAAGCTGGCCGCGCCCACGGCCACGTCCTCGTTGCCCACTCGGACGGTGAAGAACGAGGAGCGGAAGATCGCCATGGCTCCGAATCCCGCTACCAGAATCTGGATCAGGCGCACGCCTTCGCCGGTTGCGCCAAAGGTCAGTCCCAGGGCGCGCACCAGGGTGAGCGCGGCCATGGAGGCCAGCGCGTTCACCAACATATAAAAAAGAGCCGGAGCGCTGCGCAGCGTTTCCCACGGCTCATCCCGGTAGCGGGCGATCAGTTCTCCGCTGCTGACCACCGCGCCCAACAGCGCGGCCAGCGTGTAATCGCCGGTAGCGGCCCAGTCGATGTTGACAAGAAAGTTCACGGCAGTCTCCTGTGGTGAGGCAATCCCCTGCACGGCGTGGGTCAAAGCCGTTCACGAATATGAGGGGAGAGGGAAACCGTGTCGGCCTTGCTGGCCTGATCGTAGTCCATGACAATCATCCCCTCGGAGAGCATCATTTTCAACGCTTCTCCGAAGTCTGGAAAACGCAGCCCGCACTTTTTGTACAGGTCATCGACCGCGATCGGGCCGCCGTCGATTTCCATCAGGGTAGAGAGCAAGCGCACCACATTGTTTTCCAGCCTGGATGATTCGGCGGACTTTTTCTGTTTCATCATGTCCAGAAAAGTGCCGAAAGTGCCTTCGGGTTGGTATTTGGAATATTGTTGTTTCATGGTGTACTGATTATATCATTCTCCTCCCACACCTCGCTCTCGAAAGCGAACAACCTGGCATTGGGGTCTCGCCAGGCGTCATCGGGCAGCCAGGCTTTGCGGCACAGGGCGCGCAGGAAGGTTTCGACATCCCAGCCGTAGCGCGCGGGGACTTCCGGGAGTAGCAACCCTGCGTTTGCCTCGCGCACGATCATCAGGCCGTGCCGCCCGATTTCGATTTCTTCCGGAGTGATGGGTTTCAGCGGTGTCAGCGCGTTGATTTCGATGATGATGCGAGGGAGTTCGTCCAGTGTGACCGGCGGGAAGCGGGGGTCATCCACAGCAGATGCAACCGCCATCAGCGTTACGGATTCGATCAGGGGACGGCGGGCCTGGGATTCCCCGCGGCAGCCGCGCAGCTCGCCGGTATCGTGTCGCCGCAGGGTGACGAACGCGGCGCGGGGTTGGAGCAGGGCAGGCCGGTCGGTGCGGGGGTCGGGTAGCCGCCTTTGGCTCAAGTAATCGTGCAAGGATTGGCGCGCGACCGCCAACAGGATTTTTTTGTCCTCGGGAGAGAGGCGTTGCAGGTTTCCCTCCTCGGGTTGGGGAAGTTCGTTGTTCATCGCAAAACTGCCGGAAATTTTGCCCGATGGTTGTTTACATTTTACCATCATCGCCGTATGTCTTGCGAAAGAAGCCATCCATGGCGCGGAAACATCCCGCGCTCACTTTGTGGCCCACCTGGTCCTCGCAATACGTGACGTGTGCTCCACAGCGTTCCAATATCCGAACACCTTGCCGGGCCATGGTTACCGGAACGATTTGGTCTTGCGTTCCGTGGGCCACGAAGATCGA
>JALUWE010000409.1 GCA_027019845.1 Anaerolineales bacterium
CAGGGAGATTGAAGAAGGGGTACGACGAACTCTAGATAGCACCATTGACTAGTTGGCCAATCTCACTGCAACACCGAGGTGTAGAACTAAGTACAGCCTTGCGTAAATTCGTTCCTAGTCCCAAGCCCAAGTATCCCGTTGAATTGACAACCGATGAGGAACAGGAACTACGGCGGTTGGTAAACTCCCGCAAGGCGCCGCAGGGGTTGCCGCTGCCGGGGAGAAGGCGGCTAATATCCCTAAAATGGTGACGAGCATTCTCGCCCCCTCTCCAACTTAGCAAACCGGACAAAGAAATCGCAATTCCCGGATACCTGGATAAAAGGAGGTGTAGCGTGTAAGAAAGCGGTTCCATAAGAATTTTCTCTCCCTGTAACCTGTCGTTTTTCAGCTTCGTTATCCGGGCCGAGTGTAATCGAAGCCGGAAACACAACCCAGAAAGGAGTATGAACCATGGCTACCCTTCACATGGAAGTCGAGTCTGTACGGGCAACACAGAGCAACCTGATGACCATTCATAGCGATCTGACCTCGCAAGTCAACACCATGACCAACGCAATCAACGGGATGGTGGGGTCCACCTGGCAGGGGAATTCGGCGGTGGAATTCCAAGCGGAATACGAAAACTGGCGTTCCACCATGACCACATTGCTGGATCAATTGAGCACGCTGGCAAACCGCCTGCAAACCGAGATCGCCGAGTGGGAGCAAATGGCAGCCAAACTGGCCTGACAGACCCTTTCCTGCCTGTGTTTCCCAGGGGGATGCAGGCTTCCTGGGAAACACTTTTTTTCCATCTTTTCGATCCACACGCATGTTGTCTTCGATTCGCGAACCGACCGTTCCGCGTTCGCCCTCCACCCAAACATCGAGCATCTTACGCGGCCCGCGCAAACCGTTTGTCCCCGCGGTTCGAGAGCCATACCACTTGCCCAACCAGGAGGTGGAACTCCCGCCGCCGGAGGCCTCACCCGGGAAACCCCCGGCTTTCAATTGGTTGGGGTCTTTGTTACCGCCCGCTCTAATCGTCACGGGCATGCTCATCGTCTCGCGGCTGGTGCCCAACGCGGGCAGTTTCATCTATTTCTCCATGATCATGAGCCTGGGCTTCCCGCTGGCTAATCTGGGAAATTTATTCCTTCAAAAACGCAACTACCAAAAAGCGCTGGAGCAGCGCCGCCAGAACTACGAGCGCACCCTGGAGCGGGAACGACAATATCTGATGAGCCTGGCACAACGGCAGCGTAACACCCTGCAGAAAGCCCATCCATCCCGGGCGGAAGTGGTGGCGATAGCCCGCGGCCAGGGTAAAAAACGGCTGCTCTGGTGGCGCCGCCCCCAGGATGGTGATTTTTTAGGGCTGCGGATAGGCGCTGCACGGGGAAAACCCTCTTTTTCGATTGTGCCGCCGAAAATTTCAGACCCCTTCGATGATTTGAAAGCGCTGCCCAGCGAACTTTTGCAGGAATTCGAAACCATCCCCAAACTCCCTTTTCTGATCAAAATGAAAAAGGTGGGCAGCCTGGGCGTGACGGGTAACGAGCCAAAAGCGGTTTACGGCGCAACCCGCAGGCTGATTCTCGATGCGTTGGTACACCACTCCCCGGGCGATCTGCACATCGTTCTGCTGTGCAATACCGGGCAAGGGGTAAAACGCTGGGAGTGGTTGAAATGGGCACCCCACAGCGGAGCGCTCTCCCGAGAGCAGGACTTCCGCCCCATCGCTTTCACCACCGAAGCCATCAACAAAGGCATACAGTGGTTGGTCGATGTGTACAGCCAACGCGCGAGACAACAAAAGCAGCCGGACCAAGAACACACCGACTTCCCCGCCGTGTTGGCCATCCTGGACGATAAGGGAGATGTGCGCCAGCATCCCGATTTGATGAAAATCGTCGCAAACGGGCGCGACTACGGCCTCTACATGCTCTTCGTCGGCGACAAACACCTGCCGCGCGTCCACGCCCGCCTGGATGTCTCCTCCCAGGGCGGTTTTCGCTATGTGGAAACCTGGGAAGGAGGGGAAACCACGCGCGGCAAAGCCGAATTTTGCGGCCTGGCGGAGTGCGATCAGGTCGCCAGAGCGCTGTCTCAATTGGAATTGATGGGCGCCAAAGCCGCGGTCGTCCTGCCGGAAAGCCTGCGGCTCTCCCAATTGTTGGGCGACAACCTGTTTACCAATCACAGGCTGCGAGAAAACTGGGAAACCATCCGCTCGGACCTCGAACTGCTTCAGTTTCCGATTGGCGTACAGGTGACACGAGAGGGGCTGGAAACACTCTTCGTCAACCTGCTGCCCACCGAAAAAGGCGGTGAGGATGCCTATCACACCATCCTCATCGGCACAACCGGCAGCGGCAAAAGCGAATTCATGAAATCGCTGGTGCTGGCCGCCATGTACACTTACGCTCCGCGCGATTTGAACTTCTTCTTCATGGATTTCAAAGGCGGCGCAGCCTTCGACATCTTCAACGGCCTGCCCCACGTGGCAGGCGTGGTGACCAATCTGATGAACCCCGCCCTGACCCGCCGCGGCTTGATCGCCATAGACAGCGAGATTTCCAGACGACAAGAAGAATTCGGACGCGCAAATGTGCGGGACATCTGGTTCTACAACCAGAAGTACCCCCATTCACCTATGCCGCATCTCGTTTTGCTGCTGGACGAGTTCGCCAGAGGCCTGCAAGACTTTCCCGATCAACTGAAAAAAATACTGGACCTGTTGGTGCGCCAGGGGCGTTCTCTCGGCATGTATTTGATTTTGGCAAACCAGGATATGAACGCCGCGGTGGAATCCCTGCTCAACAACGTGGGGTGGCGGATTGCGCTGCGGGTGGCGAAAATTGCCGAACTCCACGTGATGCTCGAAAACAAATCTCTGCGCCCCCCCCGCCGCCCGGGACAGGGCTACTTGCGCTCTCTGATCGGCGAGATAAGCGAATTCCAGGCTGCCTACGCCGGTTTTCCCGCGCTGACGGAAAACGTAGAGGATGCCTTCGAATTCCAGATCTACGAAGTCAACCCCGAAGGGGTGTTCACCCCGATCTACAAACACGAGCCAAGCAGACTGCACGCTGAAAACACGGACGGTCAAACCGCGCCTCCCCTGGAGCAAGACGTGCTGATCGAATTGCTCAGACAAACCGCGCACGAATCGAATCTACCGGCTGTCCGGCCCATCTATCTGGAACCGCTGCCGGAAAGCGTGCCGCTGAGTTCGGTTCTGGGAACCGCGGGCAGTTACCGGCAATTCGACACCGCAGGCTGGTCGCAGCCGCAAGCCGGGCAAAAAGCCTTCGACATCCCGCTAGGCCTGCTGGATTTTCCCGAACGATGTTTGCAGACTCCCTTGAAGGTGGACCTGACGGCGCGCGACGGGCATCTGTGGATTGCAGGCTCCCCTGGCAGCGGCAAGGCAATGGCACTCAAAACACTGCTGCTTTCGCTGGCCGCCAGCCACACCCCCCAGGAGGCGCACATTTACGTGCTGGAATTCGGTGCCGGCACGCTGCGTGTATTGGAAACGCTGCCACACGTTGGCGCGGTCATCCGTTTGCCGGATGCAGAGCGAGTCGAAAGGTTGTTCGACTATCTGGCACACGAGATGGAACGGCGGAAAGAGGAAGCCTACCATCGAGAGGCCGACCCGGCTGCTGGAGACTCTCCAACCCAGGCTGCTGCGCGCAAACCACATATTTTCGTGGTGATCAACAATTTCGCGGAGCTGCGAAGCAATTACTTCGACTTCGTCGACCGCACCGCCTCGCTGGTGCAAGATGGCAACGCGGTGGGCATTCACCTGATTGTGACCACCAACCGCAGCGGGGACGTACCCCCCAAAATCTCCAGCAACATCTCCCGCCGCATCGTCTTGAAAATGGCGAACCGGGATGAATACTTCGATTTGACCAAGAAAAAAGTGCCCTCACTGCTCACCTCGGCAGCCGGACGCGGCTATTGGGTGGATGAGGAGGTGGCCGAATGCCAGATCGCGCAGCCGCTTTTAGATGGCCTCGGCGAAAGGCCGCAGGATGAACGCGCCGTGCTCTCGGCTATGCGTCAGGCCTGGCGGGGAACGCCGGCACCGCGCATCCGCACCCTCGCCAAATGCGTGCCGCTCAGCGAGGTGTTACCCATCTTCCCGGCGCACACCGGCCAGCCAGGCGCTTCCATTCCGGTGGGCATCGCCTATGCCAGCCTGGAACTCATACGCCCCGATCTGGCTGCGGAAATGCGGCAGTGGACGGTGCTCGGCCCGGCGCAGAGCGGAAAGAGCAACTTTTTGCTCGCTGCCGCGCTCTCGCTGCTGGATTTGGGCCTCGCGGATTGGGAGGTATGGGCGTTTACCTTCCGCCCCAGCCCGCTGCAAAAACTCGCCGCGGCGGAGGCGGTGCAACTGTTTACCACACCCGAACAGATCGAGGCGGCCTGCCAGCAACTGGAAGCGCGGCTGAACGCGGCCGCAACCCGCCGGGTGTTGTGGCTGATCGACGATCTGGGCGCAGCCTTCGAGCCGGGGCGAGAAAAGATCGCAGCCGCACTCAACACAATCGGCCTGCAATTGACCGTGCGCGAGAATGTACACCTGATGGCCGCGGCCATGGTCGACGAAATCCGGGTGCGCAGGGGCAGCAACGCGCTGGTCAGGCTGCTGGGCCAATCCAACACCGGGCTGTGCTTCTCGACCGATTTCCAGTTGTTGGACTGGCTGGGCGTGGCGCCCAATACAGTGCGGGCCCATTCGAAGAGAGAATTCCCGCCGGGCCGCGGCTTTTTCGTCCGCCGCGGGCAGGCGGTGCTGGTGCAAACACCATTGGCTGCCGAATGTCCGCCCGGCAGTTCGTCCGGCTATCACCCGTAGAGGAACGCTTCTATGAGCATTCTCCACATGCAAACCGCCGCTGTGCGCGATATGGTGCGCCAGTTGAACACCGAAGCGGCCCAAATAGACGTCCACGCCAGCCGCATCCGCCAGCAGATAAGCCGGCTCTCGATGGACTGGTGGGGCACGGAGGCCTCCCGCTTCCGCAACGATCTGCGTGCCTGGGCGCAGGCTTGCGAATCTCAAGCCGACGACCTGCGCTGGCTGGCCAGCCGCCTGGCGCGGGAGGTGGATGAGTGGGAGGCGCGCGATGAATTTGGAGCAGCTTGCTGGCAGGACATCCTAGCCAAGATAAATAGGATGCCTCCTGGGTTTTGGATGTTGCCCGGATTTTTACCGTGGATTACTTTGCCATTGTTACCGCCGTTACCGAAACCCTGGTCCCCTATGATCTTGCCTTTGGGTTTCTCCGGATTGGAGTTCGATTGGTTGTCTTGGGGAGGAGATTTATTCAAAACACAGCTTGATTTGCTCAATATTGCTCAAAGCAGCCCTTACACAAAGTACAGATCCATTGGTCGTTTTATCAACAAGGCGATTGGGAACCAACGCGGAGGCTGGGTTGGAGAGATGGATGAATTGGGGCACTTGATCAAAAGTCCTGCCTTGAAATGGTTTACTCGTGTTGGCGATGGCGTATCTTTGGGTCTCGGAATACTCAGCGATCTCCAACAAGGTGATAGCCTGTCCAAGGCTGTCATTAGCGAGAGTCTTGAATTTGTTATCGACAAGGGGTTATATGCGATTCCTGTAGTTGGGCAAGTTTACATGATCTATGACATTGGGCTAGGTGCCGCCAATCTGGTCGCAGGCGGGTTGGAAATCATTGGGTGGCACGATCAAGCTGTCCAAATTCAAAACACTATTGACAGGATAGATATCGCCGATAATGCCGCGGATGCCATTTACGATTTCGGGGAATACTACATCACTAATCCAGATCGAATCGTTCCCGCTCTCGAAAACGTGGCCAATGCAGTCGTAGAGTATGGGGCTGGGTTGATAGACGAAGCGAAGGACGTAGTCGGCTGTGCCGACGATGTCATTGGCGATCTATTCGGCTTCTAAGGAGCAAGTTCAAATGACAGAACAAACACCTCTCTCGGTTGTCTTAAGTCAAGAAGAACTTTTCGTGATCCTGGCTTATTTGAAAGTAAAAAGCCTGATGGGATTAGACCCACGGGTTTTGGATGATTTGTCAGAAAAGGAAATTCGTTTGGTGATGGGCGTAGCCGAACGGGCATTGATTGCCCGCGGCTTTCTTGGACGCGGCGGGGATCAAAAAATGCAACTCCATCCCGCTATTCTCGCATTAGTGGGTGCATGTGCAGCTCCGGAACAATCTCTGATTATGACCCAAGCCCGCCTGCAAGCATTTCAGGAAAATCTCTTTTTCCATACAGCCCGGCAGATGATAGTAGTGCATACGATTCCGTTGACCGCTGTACACCAATTCGTTATGTTAGAAGACAAAGACGGGATCGCAAAAGCTGTTTTATCTGCGCTCAAACTTGACGACAAACCGGCTCCCCCGTGTGCAGAGGGATATTTACCCGATGAGATGGTTACGATGGCCCGCGATGCTGCCCAAGAGGAGGGGCAGGATGCAGCAGAAGATGTGCTCTCACAAAGCGAACTGCCTACGAATACAGCGCGTGAGTTCGCTGCTTCTCTTGCAATGCCGATTGCAAATACCACGCTCGTTGCATTACGGCACCGACCCGAGCAAGACTTGGCAGAGGGCTTTACCATCCTGGAAGGTGCAAATGGACTCTGGCTGCTCAAACCAGAGAACAACCTCAACGGTCATGCTGATAAATCCATTGCTTTACGGCCCGTGTCCACACAAGAAGTGGTTGCAGAGTTGAAAGCTTTACTCGAATTTATGAAGGAGAACGAATGACCCTCCTCCACATGCAAACCGAACAAGTGCGGTCCACAGGCATACAACTGCAATGCACCATCGAAGAGATGCGCGAGCAAATGCAGGGATTGTATCAGCGCGTGCTGGCGACAGAGTGGCAAGGCCCCAACCGCGACGACTTCGTATGGCAATTCGCCCGGCTGGCCCGTAGCTGGAACAACCTGATGGACGAGAAGGCATCCTGCTGATCTCCCGCCTGATGCGTGAGGTAGACGAATGGCTGAGAATCGATGGCAATTACCAGAAAAACATCCGTCGGCCGCGTATTTACCTGATCAACGGCATCAACTACAACGGGGATGCGACCAGGTTGGAACATTTTAAGCGCATGGTAACAGACGCGTATGGCCCCAACGTTGAGGTAGTCGTAGTGGAGGACCATCCCTACGATAGTAATCTGGCACAGTTCAATCCTTTTCGGGCCACTATATGGGGCACAGTAGCACAGATTCCTTTGCAAGGAATCAACACCATCTACAACATCGTCCAGGTAGCCAGAGAATACATCACCGGCAGTTCTACGGAAACGGACAAAGTCTACCAATGGATCATGGATGATCTGGCGAAAAACGGCCTGTTAGGTGAGGGCGATCTGGACGTTATTTTGGTGGGGCACAGCGGCGGTGGCGCGATTGCCGCCAACATGGCCGGGCGGTTAGAACAAAACGCCTATGTGAACGTCAGCGGCGTGGTGGCATTAGGTTCTCCACTGGTCAACGTGGACCAAGCTGCCCAATACGCAGAAACCGTTTTGGACATCCGCCATGAGCAGGACAATGTCGCTACCCTGTTCGGCCTGGGGCAATTACGCTCGGACGAAGGTCGCATAGTGGCTCCTGCTCTTGCTCTCGCAGCACTGGCAAACCCCCCTCTTGCCGCGATAACTCTCCCGCTCATTGACGACATTGATACCGTCTTTCGCGATAACCTCCCCGGCATTCAGGAACGTTCCATCACAACGGGCACAAACCTTCTTATTACTGCTGAATCAACGACACAGCTCTCACCTCATAGTGCCTACTTCGCCAGTTGCGAAGTCGTGAGTATGCTCCAGGAATTGGTGAGCAAGCAGCCATGAACACATCCAATCACTCTCCTTCCATGCCCAGCTTTGTGCTTTCGAGAGAAGAACTCCTCTTTCTGCTCAGGCTGATAGGTGCGAAAGACATCCCCGGCCTGGGAGACGATCCGCTATTGGGCCAGTTGAATACCGAGCAGCAGGCATTGGGCATGGTTTACGCCGAACGCACCTTGCGCGCCCGCGGGCTGGCGCGCATCGACGAAAGCTCAGAATTGCAGTTACACGCCGAATTGTTGCAAGCGGTAACCGCCTGCGCATTCTCCCACCGCTCGATCGTGGTGTACCATCTGGACGCCAACCGCCGCGCAACACAATACTTCGGCCACATTCGCGAACAAACCGTGATCGCGCACACCAAACCCGAACCCCCTCTCCATAGACTGCACATGCTGCACGATGAACACACCCTGATCCAGGAAATCCTG
>JALUWE010000410.1 GCA_027019845.1 Anaerolineales bacterium
AGCAGGGCTTGCAGACGGTCGCCCAACCAATGTGCTTCTGCCAACACACCGCACACCTTGCGACGCTCGACCAGCACGTCGTTCGGCCATTTGATCTCGGCGCGCAGGCCGTACTCGTGAGCGAGCGCATCGCAGACCGCCAACGCGCCCGCCCCGGCCAGCAGGGGGAATGTCTCCCCTCCTGGGGGGGGATGCAGCACAACGGTGAAGGCCAGCGCCGCGGCGGGAGGGGTGTACCACGGCCGGCCCGCGCGTCCCCGTCCGGCAGTTTGTTCATCGGCAATTACCAGGGATAAATCCGGCGGGTTCTCGTTCGCCCAGTCCGCTGCCACGTCATTGGTCGAGGGGATAGCGCTGAAATAGCGAATCTCTCCGAGCGGAAGACCAGCCAGCGCGTCCTCGATTTGGGTTCGATCCATAGGGGGATTTTAACGCCAAATCGCTCTGTGTGTGCTCCGGGCGTCACCCCGGACCCAGCAGTTACCACGAAACAAAACGAAACCCAAAATGTTTGACGATCCCGATCCTCTGTGATATACTCTGCGCGCTCCCCGCCAGGCCGGTGGGGAGAAGCCATGTAGGCTTGGCCTGCAAAACCAATCTCACACGCTTTCCGACCGGCTGGTGCGTGCTGCATATCATGCAGTCGCCAGGCGGGAAGACGAAAGCGGAGGACAAACGCAAAGGAGAATATGATGGCAATTGTCAGCATGAAAGCCTTGCTCGAAAGCGGGGTGCATTTCGGCCACAGAACGCACAAATGGCACCCGCGCATGAAGCCTTACATCTTCACCGAGCGCAACGGCATTCACATCATCAACCTGCAACTCACTGTAAAAGCCCTGGGAGAAGCATACAATCTGGTCCGTGACACGGTCGCCGAAGGGGGCACGATATTGTTCGTGGGCACCAAACGCCAGGCGCAGGAGACCATCGAAACCGAGGCCACCCGTTGCGGTATGCCTTACGTCACCGCGCGCTGGCTGGGCGGTTTTCTGACCAACTGGCGCACCATCCGTGAGCGCATCGGCGAACTGGAACGGCTGGAGCGGATGCGCGATCGTGGCGACTTCGAGCGGCTCACCAAAAAGGAAGCCCTGCAGCTCACTCGCAAAATCGAAAAACTGGAAACGCGACTGGGCGGTATTCGTAACATGGTCTCTCTGCCGGATTTGTTGTTTGTGGTGGACGTGCGCCGCGAGGAGACCGCTATCCACGAAGCCAACCTGCTCAACATCCCGGTGATTGCCATGGTGGATACCAACTGCAATCCCCTCAATGTGGACTACGTCATCCCCTCCAACGATGACGCCATCCGGGCGATCAAGCTGATCGTCGGCAAGATTGCGGATGCAGTCGAAGAAGGCAAGGCGTTGCGTAAAGAGGAGGAGGTCGAAATCCAGCCCCTCACTGAAGCGCGGGTGGGTGTGGAAGAAGAACAGGAACTTTCGGATGATGAGTTGTTGGGCGAGGCGACGCTGGCGAAGATCAAGAGCGCGCAGCCCGAAGAGGCTGTTGAGGAGGCGGCAGTCGAAGAGGCCCCAGCCGAGGCCGCTGCTGAAACCGAACCGGCAGCCGAAGAAACACCAGCTTCTGGAGAGGCCACTGAGGAACCTCCGGCGGCTGAGGAAGAAACCCAACCCGCGGCGGAAGAATCCGGCACGGCCCCTGATGAAACAACCGTGCCAGTGGATGAGACGCCCGCCGCAGAGACCGCAGAAGAATCCCAGCAAAATGCTGAAGAAGAAACCGAGGAAGCATAGAACATGGCTGT
>JALUWE010000411.1 GCA_027019845.1 Anaerolineales bacterium
TCTCACGGGTCTGATGGGTCATCGTTGCCTATCTGTTGACGTGTGTCCGGCAACGCTGAACCTGCAACTTTTCAAACACTGAACATGGAAGAAACCTTTTCCCCACCCCGACGCGAGGGGTTGATCTTTCACCTTATTATGGCTTTGGTATTCAGCATCGGAAGCGGGGCAGGGCTGTCCAACGCCACGCAGACCGAGGTTGGGCTGTCCTTTCTGGCCTATTTGAGCCTGTTTTTGGGGCTTACACTACCCCTTCCGTTAGTGGGATACCGCGCCTACGCGCTGTTGCGCAGCGCCTATCTGCTCAGGCCGGAGGGCATTCGTCTGACCTGGGGACTCCGCTCGGAAGAAATCCCAATAGAAGACGTGCTTTGGGTCAGCCCGGAAGAGCAGTTGGAACGCTCGTTGCCGCTGCCCTGGCTGCGTTGGCCCGGCGCTGTGGTCGGAACGCGGCGTCTCCGTGGGGGTGGTGAAGTCGAATACATGGCCGCCCGCAGCCGCGAACTGATCATCATCGCCACCCCCAACAAACTATACGCCATTTCGCCCGAAGACAATGATGTCTTTCTAAAGACCTTCCAACGGCTTACGGAAATCGGCAACCTGTACCCCATTCCACCCCGTTCCATCTACCCTGCGTTTTTGTTGGGCAGTGTGTGGGCTGCTCGCGGGGCGCGCTTCACCATCCTGCTCGGATTGGCCCTCAGCCTGATTCTGCTGAGTTGGATCAGTCTGACCACACCCACGGAAGCGGGTGCCATGCTCGTCATCCGGGGCGATCAAAATACCGGACGAGTGCTCTCCGCCGCGCAGTTGCTCCTGCTCCCCATTGCGAACGCCCTCTTTTACCTCCTCGATCTGCTGTTGGGGTTGTTCTTCTTCCGGCGTCCGGAGCGGCGCATTCTGGCCTATTTGCTCTGGGGAAGTAGCGTGATGACCTCCCTGGCGTTTTTTATTGCGTTGTATTTTATCCTGCAAAGCACCTGAAATTATCCACTATTTTCCCGATTTATCCACAGCTTTCTCGCAGTTATCCACAATCATGTCCATTTACCGCCTGATGATTGGCATCGTGCTCGGCCCCGCAGTGGCGTATGCGGCCTGGAGACGGCAAATGTTGACGCAAGACGGCGCGTTGGCCGCCGCGCTGCTGGGCGCGCTGGTCTTCGGGCTGGGCGGTTTGCCGTGGGCTGTGCTGCTGCTGGCCTTCTTCCTGTCCTCCAGCGCCCTCTCCAAGAGCTTTTTGAGACACAAAACCGGCCTGGCGGAGAAATTTTCTAAGGGCGGCCAGCGCGATTGGATGCAAGTTGCGGCCAACGGCGGCTCAGCGGCACTGTTGGTGGTGCTGCAAACCATTTTGCCCGGCCAGACCTGGCCCTGGCTGGCCTTCGCCGCGGCCATGGCCGCGGTCAACGCCGATACCTGGGCGACCGAACTGGGCGTCCTCAGCCCCACCGCACCACGGTTGATAACCGGTGGAAAGATTGTGGAAAAAGGCACCTCGGGCGGGATCACCCTGACAGGCACACTGGCTTCCCTGGCAGGGGCCGCTCTCATCGGCGGGTTGGCGGCGATCTTTCCCGACCTGGCCGGGTTGCGCACCGTCAAACAGGGCGTATTTCTCTCAGCAGCGGTCACGCTGGCCGGGCTGCTCGGCTCCTTACTGGATTCCTGGCTGGGCGCCACCCTCCAGGCCATCTACTACTGCCACGCGTGCGGCAAAGAAACCGAACGCCATCCCCAGCATTCTTGTGGTACACTCACACATCGAATTCGCGGTCTGGCCTGGCTGAACAATGACATGGTCAACCTGCTGGCTTCGCTGGCCGCGGCCGTTCTTATGGTGGCCGTCTGGCAGGGTTGGCGTTGAACACGGCCGCCGATCTTCCGATACTCTGGAGATCACATTGACTCAGCATCCCTCTCCCTCGTTTCCATCCATCCCCATGTCCTCCCCTGACCTGACCGATGCCGAGCGGGAGGCGGTCATCAACGTTTTACACACGCCCAGCCTGAGCATGGGCCCGCAAATTCAGGCATTCGAGCAGGCGGTTTGCCATTACACCGGCGCAAAACACGCCATCGGCGTCAACGCGGGCACTTCCGGCCTGCATCTGTGCATCCGCGCCGCGGGCGTCGGCCCGGGCGACCTGGTGATCACCACCCCCTTCTCCTTCGTGGCCTCCACCAATGTGATCCTGTTCGAGCAGGCCATTCCGGTTTTCGTGGATGTGGACCCGCTGACCGGCAACATCGACCCCGATCAGGTGCGTGCCGCCGCGGAGGACCTCGCCCGGGGCGGGAACCACGCCCGGAAGTGGTTACCCCGCTCGGGCGTGGACGGGCAGCCCCCGCGTTTGCGCGCCATCCTGCCCGTGGACGTGTTCGGCCAGCCGGTCGACATGGACCCGATCCGGGATGTGGCGCGCACACACGGTCTCAAAATCATCGAGGATTCGTGCGAGGCAATCGGCGGGCGATACAAGGACACTCCCGCAGGCACGTTGGGCGACTTTGGTGTGTTTGCCTTCTATCCCAACAAGCAGATGACCACCGGCGAGGGGGGCGTGATCGTCACCAACCACGACGAGGCCGCGGATTTTATGCGCGCGCTGCGCAACCAGGGGCGTTCACCCGGCGATACCTGGCTGCAACATACCCATCTGGGCTACAACTACCGGCTGGACGAGATGAGCGCGGCCCTGGGATGCGTGCAGATTTCCCGTCTGGACGAGATGCTGGCGCGCCGGGAACAGGTTGCGGAATGGTACCGGGATCGGCTGGATGAAATTCCCGGAGTGCAGACCCCCTACATTTCTCCCCACACCACCCGCATGAGCTGGTTCGTGTACGTGGTGCGTTTTGAAGAAGGCATCGAGCGGGACGCAGTTTCGCAGGCGCTAAAAGCCCGCGGCATCCCCAACCGGCCGTATTTCATCCCCATTCATTTGCAACCGTACATGGTCGAGCGGTTTGGCTATCGGGAGGGGGATTTTCCGGTGACGGAGGATTTGGGCCGGCGCGGGCTGGCGCTGCCGTTCTCCGGCGTCATGCCGGAGGAGCACGTCGAGCAGGTGTGCCGGGCGTTGCAGGAAGTTCTGAATCGAGAATCGTGAAGCAGGGAGCACACCAACTCCCACCCCCTCGCTAACGCAACTTTTCAAAATTGATGATGATCAGGTTCTCCTCGCAGCTGGCCGAGGTGTCGAAGAAGAATTTTTCGGAGATCGGCCTACCGGCCTGATCCAGCAGCTGCACGTATAGGGAACCCGTCGAGGCGGTGGGGCTGTCTGCCAGCACGAATTCGTAGCCGGAGGGGCCATAAATGGTAGCCGCCCCCGTCAGGCTGATCATCGAGACGGATTGCCCCCCTAACTGGCCGCCAAGTTCTACCACCAGGCCGGTGATGGGAGCATCGTTCAAATCCAGCGCCTGCCCAGCTACCCCCATCCAATCGCAGCCCAGCTCCGGGTGGAAGATGTTTTCGATGTAAATCGGGTTGTTGCTCTGCACCGCGTAGGCGAATTCCGGCGTGGGGGAGGCCTCAGAAGTGGGGGGTGTGACCAGCGAAAAGGGGGTGTCTGTGGGGATGGGTGTACTGGTTGGCCGCAAGGTGTTGGTGGGCCGGGGTGTGTTGGTAGGTTGCGGGGTAAAGGTGGGGGGAAGTTTGATGGGGGTGGGGGAAGGGGTATTGGTTGGCGGAACAGTGGGGATCACCGGTGGGCGCAGGGGTTGTGGAACCAGGGCTGGGGAGGTGAACCAGGCGATGAATGTCAGCACCACCAGGACAACGCCCAAGAGCGTGAGGATGGTCAGGATGTTGAAGAGTGTGGCGGCGCAGCCGCCACCGGATCGGCTCTTGCTGCTCATAATTTTACTTCCCTCGGATGGTTATCGAGTGTTAAATGACGGCAGTTGTACAACCACGTCAGGGCACGAGAATAGAGATTTCGCTTTCTCCCCGGCGTTCTTGCAGCCAGGCATCCAGCGCTTTCGATTGTAGAACGAGCTTTGCATCCGGGTCCAATGGACGGTCTGGCAGGCGTTCGATAACCTGCAAGATGTGGAAGCCCAGTGGGGTTTCGATCACCTCGCTGATCTCTCCAGGCTCTAGTGCGAATGCGGCTTCTTCGATAGCCTGCTGCTCAAGGTAGCCGCGCGGAAACCAACCTAAATCGCCTAAGCCGGCAGGGTCATAATAGACAAGCATAACATTGAAGTCTGAGCCTGATTGAAGCTGATTGTAGACACGCTGCGCTTCGGCAAGGCTGGACAGCAATAACTGGCGGGCGTGTACCTGTTCGGCTGTCTCGGGCACCGTGGCGATGATCTGGTCTCGCATCCAGGCGGCCGCGATAGCGCGCGCCAGTTCGTGCCGGAAACTCTCTTCCGTATAGCCATTTTCGGACAGCCAGGCCGCCAGGGCTTGTTCCCCGCCGACCTGGGTGGTCAATGCCTCGATGCGCTCCTCCAGCAGGGTATCCTCCACCACGAAACCCGCTTCTGCCGCCGCTTGTGCCAGCAGGAGTTGTTCGATCAATTCGTCGAGCACGGCCTGGCGGGCTTCTTCCACGGGCACATCGGGCTGTGCACGCTGAAAACGTTCCAATGCAGCCTGGTATTCTGCCAGCGAGACCGCCTCCTGATTGACGACCAGCGCCGGCGGGATTGGCGTAGCCGTTGCCGGCGGCACTGTGGCCGAAGGGGACGGTTCGGTCGCCGTCGATACAGCGGGAGCATTCGAAGGCGGTGTTGCACTCGCGGCCGGAGCGATGAAAGTTTCCGCTTGAGGCTGGCAGGCTGCCAGGACAAGCAACAACCAGAGCAACAGACTTAAAGTACGACGATGAACATACATATTCACTGGGAGCATTATACACGCAAACGAAAAATTTCACATTTGGATCGAGCGGCTAAAATACAGATCGATGGTAACGACGCGGCCTTCCTGGGAAATGCCACTGCGAGGGGCATCTCAACAGACTCAGTAACAGTACTTACGCAGTTGGGACCTCACAGGTCTACTACCACACGATGCAGGAAGATTTTACCCAGAATTGATTGCATCCGGGCATCTCCATGCGCTTTGAGACCTGTGAGGTCCGGGTGCGACTTTTCAAGTGTGCAACTCCTGCCAGTAAATGACACACACCCCCTGTCATTCTGAGGGCACGAAGTGCCCGAAGAATCTCCCCCACCATCGCCGAGATTCTTCGTTATCGCTCAGAATGACACAGGCAACAGCCGCTCGCCCAGAATGACATAAGAACCAGCAGGCATGAACTGCGTAAGTCCTGTCAGTCTCAGTATCAGCAGCAAGTTGAACGTCTAAAAAATTTGGTAATTTTTCCAAACAAAGGATAAAATGTGAAGAGATACGGTATGACGGCATGAAATTACGTAAATGGCTCAAATCCACCCTCTCTTTTCTCTTTCGCACGTTGACCCGCCTGGAGGTGAAAGGCCTGGAAAACCTGCCCGACGAAGGAGGTTGTATCCTGGCGGTCAACCATTTGAGTATACTCGATCCCCCGCTGGTGTTCAGCCTGTTGGCGCGGGACGATGCCATCGCGATGATCGCCAAAAAATATCAGCGCAACCCATTTTTTCGTTGGATTATCGACTGCACGCAGGCCATCTGGGTGGATCGCGAAAAACCGGACTACCGCGCCTTGCGCACCGCGGTCAGGTATTTGCGCCAGGGCGGGATGATCGGCATCGCGCCGGAGGGAACCCGCAGTGCAACCGGCGCGCTCATGCGTCCCAAACCGGGCGTCGCATATCTGGCAGCCAAGGCGGACGTTCCAATCGTTCCTGTTGCGATCAGTGGCACGGAGAACGCAATTCGCATGTGGTTCCGGTTGCGTCGCCCTGCAATTCGGGTAGAATTTGGTAAACCTTTCACTTTGCCGCCTCTCGAGCGAACCGACCGGGAGGCATCGTTGCGAAGAAATACGGACGAGATTATGTGTCAAATCGCCAGGCTGTTACCCCCTTCCTACAGAGGTGTGTATGCCAACCACCCTCGCCTGTCAGATGGCCGGGCTTCAGCCAAACCCCACCCCGCCGCCAGCAGCGAATAAAACCGGCCAGACGGGTTCAACACAGGAGAGAAGATGTCTGAAGCATACGCCTTACACGTGTTACAGCAAGAAAACATCAGGCTGAAAGATGAAAACCGGCTGTTACAGGAACAGTTGACACAGCTGCGGTATGCCATCAGCGCACTAAGCCTGATCGACAAAAGCCTGAACACGATCACCCCCGAAACGGACGTGCTGGCCCTAATCAACCAAATCCTGGCGGCCGCTTTGCAGGCCGTAGGCGCGGAAAGCGGTTCGTTGCTCTTGCTGGATGAAGAAACCGACGAATTGGTGTTCGTCGATGTAATCGGCTCTCAGAAAGCAGAGTTATTGGGCTACCGGATGCCAGCCAACCAGGGAATCGTTGGAGCCGCGTTGAGCAAGCGTGCTCCTCTGTTGGTACCCGACGTGCGGCAGGACCCTCGCTGGTATTCTCAGGTTGATGATTCGTTTGGACATGAGACACGCTCTATCATGTGTGTCCCGGTCATGGACGATGGCCGGGTGTTGGGGGCGATTGAAGTGATCAACAAACAGGGCAACCTCCCTTTCAACCGTGAAGACCTCGAAATACTACGCCTGGTGGCGCGGTTGTCCTCTCTGGCACTGGCGAAAGCCGAAGAGGTGACAAGAGACGAGGGCTAAATCGATTGGCGGCCACAATCATGAATTTCATCCCTTTCAAACAGCGCATGCAGGCAGAAGGCCTGCCCGAGATCGTCATCCAGACCTTTCAATTCTATTACGACCAACTCGCCGCAGGGCATACGGGGTACATTCCCGAAAGCGACATCCGCCCCATCGAGACTCTGCCGGAGGCGGACACGTTCGGGGACGAACTGGCACAGCTCGGGCGCCGCGAGCTGCCCCGCACCGTGATGATCAAGCTCAATGGCGGGCTGGGCACCAGCATGGGGTTGAACAAGGCCAAGTCGCTGCTGCCCGTCAAACAGGGGTTGACCTTTCTGGACATCATCGCACGGCAGGCGATTCATGCCCGCCTCCCCCTGTTGCTGATGAACAGCTTCGCCACCCGCGATGACTCCCTGGCCGCACTGCGCAGCTACCCCGAACTGTGGGAAAACCACCTCGGGCTGGACTTCGTGCAACACAAATTCCCCAAAGTGCGCCAATCCGACCTGGCCCCCGCAGAATGGCCTCCCAACCCCAGGCTGGAATGGAACCCTCCCGGCCACGGCGACATCTACACCGCGCTGCTCACCAGCGGCACGCTCGACCGGCTGCTTCAGGCCGGATACCGCCACGCCTTCATCTCCAACGGCGACAACCTGGGCGCGGTCATCGACCCTGCCATCCTGGGCTATTTCGCTCAAAACGATCTCCCCTTTCTGATGGAAGTCACCGAACGCACGGAATCGGACAGGAAGGGCGGCCATCTGGCCCGGCGGCTGGACGGGCAGCTTATTTTGCGAGAGTTGGCGCAGTGCCCCCCCGAAGACCGCCATGTGTTCGAGAACGTTTCCCGTCACAAATTTTTCAACACCAACAACCTGTGGGTCAGCCTGCCCGTGCTGGCAGAGCTATTGGAACGCAAAAACGGCATTCTGGGGCTGCCGTTGATCCGCAACGCCAAGACGGTCGACCCGCGCGATCCCGATTCCACGCCTGTTTACCAGCTCGAGACCGCCATGGGATCGGCTATCGCGGTGTTCGAAGGCGCACAGGCAGTGCGCGTGCCGCGCACCCGTTTCGCGCCGGTCAAAACTACCGACCAACTGCTGGCGGTGCGCTCGGACGCCTATCTGCTGACCGAGGACTACCGCGTGATCCCCCATCCATCCCGGCCCAAACCGCCGGTCATCCGGCTGGACAGCCGCTTTTACCGCCTGATCGACGGCCTGGAGGCGCGTTTTCCGCGCGGCGCGCCCTCACTGTTGGGCTGTGAGCGGCTGGAGATCGAGGGGGACGTTGGCTTCGGGGCCGGGGTGCGGCTGGAGGGGGAAGTGTTACTTCGCAACCAGAGCGGCAAACAGGTTTGGGTGGAAGACGCCGCGCGGCTGCGCGGAAAATACGAGTGGTCCTGACAATACTTACGCAGTTGATGAAATCAAGTACGGATCTGGCGTCATGGCGAGCACCTGCGTAAGCTCTGTCAGAATGACCCCCCTCCCGTCATTCTGAGGGCACGCAGTGCCCGAAGAATCCCCCCCACCGCCGAGATTCTTCGCTCCCCGTCCCCCG
>JALUWE010000412.1 GCA_027019845.1 Anaerolineales bacterium
CACTCCCTATCCCTATCTCCGACCCCCATCCTTCGACTACGAGCGAACGGAGTTCGGTACGAACTCTGTCCACCCTCCGCTCAGGATGCAATTACCCAATATCCAATACCCTATTCCCTATCCCCACTCCCTATCCCCACTCCCTATCCCTATCTCCGACCCCCATCCTTCGACTACGAGCGAACCTTGTTCGCCTTTCGCTCAGGATGCAATTACCCAATTACCCAATTACCCAATTACCCAATACTCCCAACTGGAA
Source organism: Anaerolineales bacterium (assembly GCA_027019845.1). GTDB lineage: Bacteria > Chloroflexota > Anaerolineae > Anaerolineales > JABWBV01 > JALUWE01. The sequence goes on from JALUWE010000412.1 coordinate 260, forward strand.
CTCAAAATGGCTCGTCACAAACAGACCCGAGGAACCTGCGCCTACTGCGGGCGGGATTTCGCCAGAAGCGGCATGAACCGCCACCTGCAAACCTGCCCGGCCCGCAAACAGGCCATCGCCAGCGAAAAAGGCCGTAAAACCCCTCTTTTCCACCTTTTCGTGGAGGGCAAATGGGCGCCCGATTACTGGATGCACCTCGAAATCCCCGCCACGCTCACCCTGCGCGACCTGGATCAATTTTTGCGCGACATCTGGCTGGAGTGCTGCGGCCATCTGAGCGCCTTCACCATCGCCGGGCAGCGTTACGAGGTGTCCGTAGACCTGGACTGGGATTACTGGGGCCGCACCACACCAAAAGACATGAACGTGCGCCTCTCCAAAGTTTTCTCCCCCGGCCTGCAAATGGACTACGAATACGACTTCGGCTCCACCACCCCGCTGAAGCTGCGCGTGATCGCCCAACGCGAAGGGGTGTACGACAGAAAAGAACCGGTTCGCATCCTCTCCCGCAACCACCCGCCCGATATTCGCTGTGCCCGCTGCGGCCAGCCCGCCACCCGCATCTACGTCTGGGAGGAGTACGAAACGCTGTGCGACGCCTGCGGGGAGGCTTCCGGCTTCGACGATGAAGGCTGGCTGCCGGTGGTGAACTCCCCTCGCGCTGGCGAGTGCGGCTACACGGGGGACGCGTTTGCCTACTGAAGACAAACCTGACTTGTTCGGCGCGCTGCTGGCCGGGCTGAAACACGCCAACCCCAACGTTCGCGCCGCCGCGGCCCGTGCTCTGGGCAAAACCGCTCGACCGGAAGCGGTCGAACCCCTGATCGAAACCCTTTCTGACCGCGTCCATTTCGTCCACACGCAGGCGGCCCGCGGGCTGGCCGGGATCGGCGCGCCCGCGGCCGGCGCGTTGCTGGCCCTGATCCAGTCACCCCCCTTTGAGGGTGCGGAAAAACGCGCCGGGGCAGCACTGCGAGAAATCTGCGACCCAAACGCGGTGGACATGCTGTGTGCCGCCCTGACATACCCCGAAGCCCAGGCCCGCCACCATGCAGCCCAGGCGTTGGGCCTGATCCGCGATCCCGCAGCCATCCCGGCCCTCTCCCAGGCTGCCCAACACCCCGATCCCGCCACCCGGCGCCAGGCGGCCATCGCCCTGGGCCGGATCGGCCACCCCGGCGGGGTACAGGCCCTCACCGCGTTGCTGGGAGACGAGGACGATGCGATCCGCATCACGGCGGCCCGCGCCCTCGGCCAGACCCGCAGCGAACAGGCCATCCTGCCCTTGCTCACCCTGCTGGAAGACGAAAACCCGCAGGTGCGGCAAACCGCTGCTGCCGCGCTCAAACAAATTCCGGCCTCTCATTCGCTCGACGAATTGATCACCACCCTGACCGGAACGCGTAACGCCTGGATGCGCGCCGCGCTGGCAGAGATTTTGGGGGAAATCGGGGAGCCGAAGGCCAAAGAGGTGCTCGAAGAATTGATGCAAGAGGAGGGGGACTTGCAAA
>JALUWE010000413.1 GCA_027019845.1 Anaerolineales bacterium
GTAACCGGCCTGGAGCGGGGTGTTCCCCAGAACGCCCTGCTGGAAGCCGCCGCGTTCCCCTGCCTGCAGGAACTGGGATTGGCCGCCTTTGTTGTCCACGGTGCAGACACCGGTCAGGCAATCGATCACGAAATCGCCGGAGAGCGGCGCGTATTCGATGCCCAGGGTGCCATCTGCCGAGGCGGCGAAGCTGTGTGTGGCGGCTTCCACAGCCACATTGCTGCCGGATGCCAGCAGCTGGCCGCGCTCCAGCAGCAGGGTCCCGATAGCAGACCCGCCGCCGGTATTTGCCGCTTGTGCGAATCGCAGGGTGGTGTTTGGCCCCAGCACGATCACGTTCCCGCGGCCCACATCCAGCCGGGCCGTGCCGTTGTTGGTCCAGATTTTGCTACCTTGCCGGATAGGAACGGGCTGCCCGGCTTGTGGGCGAATGGGGGGGCTGTTTTCGTCTTCCTGAAAGGAGACATCGCCCCGGGCTGCCAACACATTGATGTTTCCGGCGGAGGGCGGCGGCAGTGTGGGGCCGGCGGTCGCGGCTACGGAGTTTGTCGGCAAGGCTGGCTGGCTGGCCTCGGCAGGGGAGGTGGTGAACGAACGGATGAGGACGAATCCGGCCACCAACAACAGGAAGAGGCCGACCCCAGCAAGCAGAGCCAGAGCGCGAGCAGAAAGAGCCGGACGGGGGAACAGCTTGGCCTTGCCTCCGGGCACTTCCATGATCACGACCGAGACGTTGTCGTCGGTTTTGCGCCCCAGCGCCAGGCTGACCAGCGTGTTGGCAACGTCGGTCGGCGCGTGGCGTTTGCGTTCGACCGCCTGGACGATCTCATGAGCTTCCACATAGTGACGGCCGCTGAGATCGTGCCGTTCTTTGATCAACCCGTCGGAGCAGAGCACCACCACATCTCCGGGTTTGAGCGCCAGGCCGTTGGGTTGCAGCTGGCTGCGCGCGGGGTGCAGATCGTCCGAAAGGCGCAAGCCGAGGTCGATCTCCAGTCGTGCGTTCTGCCCGATGTAGCGCGCCAGATCGTCGCGCCTGGGGTTTTTGGAGACTTCTTCCAGGGTAAAGGCGCCCTCGCGCACCTTCTCGTTGCCCCAGGTGTGATCGAGGGTCAATTGTTGGATGCGGCCGTCACGGATGAGGTAGGCCCGGCTGTCGCCCACGTGGGCCAGGTAGAGTTTCGAGTCGTGGATGGCAGCCACGGTAGCTGTGGTGCTCATTTGGCGTACGCGGGGGTCGTTTTTGATCTCTGCGCGCACGGTTTTGTGCGCGGTGCTGACCGCGTTTTTCAATATGGCGTTGATGTCGGTTTGGGTGCTGTTTTGCACCGTGCGGCGAACGGTTTCGATCACGATTTCGGCGGCGCGTTCGCCTGCGTTCGCGCCGCCCACACCATCCGCGATGGCGCCCAGGTAAATCTCCAGGCCGCCCTGGGTGGTCAGTTTTTCTGCCAACAGCCGGTCTTGCAGGCGGGTGCGTTTGCCGCCGTAGCCGATGTCTTGCCCTTGCCCCAGCAGGATTTGACCGTTATTCTGATGATTGACAGGTGCTTTTTTCTTCATACGCTCTCATCCGGGTTATTTTTTGCGGCCAAAAGGCCATCTACGGGTGGGTGTGAGGGTGTGGGGAAAACGTCGTAAGCCGCCGGCCCAGCGTGTCAGGTAGCGACGGATTTCCGGCAGGTCAGGCCGCATGATCGGGTCGCGGGAGAGCCAGTCGAATATCAATTCTTCAGCCTCTGGTGGGACCTGGTCGTTGTACACGCGG
>JALUWE010000414.1 GCA_027019845.1 Anaerolineales bacterium
CAGAATGCCACAAACAACAGCAGGCACGAACCGCGTCATTCCTGTCACTTACAGTACTTACGCAGTTGAGACCTCACAGGTCTACTACCACACGATGCAGGAAGATTTTACCCAAAACAGATTGCATCCGGGCATCTCCATGCGCTTTGAGACCTGTGAGGTCTGGGTGCGACTTTTCAAGTGCGTAAGTCCTATCACTTACTTTACAACCACCCTCGATGCCCAAAACATCAGGGAAACAGGGCGCGAAAATGTTCCCGGATCAACGCGACCGCCTGATCGATCCGCGCCCGGTTTTCCGGCTTCTGCGGCCAGCGGCTGGCCCCGGAGGGGTGCGGCAGGGGGACGATCCAGCGGCCATCCACCCGCTTTTGTGTGCCGATGATCTCGGTCAACTTCATTCCCCTGGGATAAAACAAATCAATCGCCAGCTTACCGATAGGGATAATCAGGGCGGGATCAACCAGGGCAATTTCTTCGTCCAGGAAGGGGCGGCATAGTTTCTGCTCCGCGCGGCTCGGCACCCGGTCCCCGCTGCCGGACTTCGAGCGGCCTGGATAGCACTTGGTGACCGAGGTCATGTACTGGGTGGCGCGGAACCAGTCTTCGTCAATACCGGCCTTGGCCAGCCAGCCGAACAGCCGCGTGCCGCTGCCCGCGTTGAAGGGCCGCCCGGCTTCCTTCTCGGTGATGCCTGGGGCCTGCCCGATGGTCATGATGCGGGCGCCCCTTCCGCCGGAGAAGATGGCGCGCGGGTAAATGTGGTATCCGGCCTCCAGGCACACACGGCAGGCGTGCATACGCTGGTGTAATGCGGCGAGGGCGTCGTTGTCGGGCATGAGAGGTCCAGAAAACTTGTATATCGGTGCATTTTACCGGCTGTGTCTCTGGAGCGCAAGTTCCAATCATTTTCCCTGAAGTCGCCGGGAGTTTCGCCATCCAACCTGCGATCTTACGCCTGATTCCATCGCTTTCGGAAGGGTCTCGATTTCTGACCGGTTGTTGTCGAGAAGCGGAACTGTTATTATGGCAGTTCCGTTACCACGCAGCGGAAGCCTAGCGTGTCGAACGTCTCGTCGGGTTTCAGGCTGGCGCGGACGACGGTGCGGACGGCGTCCACGTCGCTGAAGAACGCGCCGCCGCGGATGACGCGGCGGTCGCCGGTGCCTGGGCCGCGTGGGTTGTTTTCGGGGGAAACCGCGTAGTAGGCGGCCTGGAAATAGTCGAACACCCACTCCCAAACGTTCCCGGCCATGTCCAGCACGCCGTAGGGGCTGACGTCGCGCGGGAAGCTGCCCACTTCGGCAGTATCGCGGTTCAGGTAGTTGAGCTGGCCGCTGGTGGGCGGGTTGTCCCCCCAGGGGAAGAGGCGCAGGTCGTCGCCACGCGCGGCCTTCTCCCATTGGGCTTCGGTGGGCAGGGCGCCCCCGGCCCAGCGGCAATAAGCCTGGGCGTGAACGTAGGAGACGTAGATGACCGGGTAGTTGGCGAATTGGGGGTTGTCGTAGTAGGAGTCCCGTGTGCGGGAGATGTGTTTGGCAGGACGCGGGCACTTTTGTTCGGCGACACATTGCTGGTACATGGCGTTGGTGACTTCGGTCTGGTAAATCCAGTATTCATCCAGGTAGACGGTGTGCCGCGGGCCTTCTGCACCCCAGAAGTAGGGGTCGACGTTTGCGTTGCTGCCCATGGTGAATTCACCGGCGGGGATGAAGATCAGGACCGCGCCGTCCACGGGGTTGGTGAGAACCGGGAGAGGCGTTGGTGT
>JALUWE010000415.1 GCA_027019845.1 Anaerolineales bacterium
AGTCGAAGGATGGGTGTTGGGTATTGGTAATTGGGTAATTGGGTAATTGGGTAATTGGGTAATTGTATCCTGGACGGAGTGAGCCTGAAGTCGAAGGAGGGGATTAGGGGGAGGGGGTATGGTTTCCGAATTATGCTAAATTGCGATCCGCTTATCAATACGCCAAAAGTTCCTTCAAATGAAAGTATCGCTCGTAGTTGTATCGATGCCGTTTAAACATGGATTGATTGTAAACGCGCCTGTCCCGGGTAGTTGTAAGCCTGTTCTGAAGTTGTTCATGGCGTTCCACTAAAAACAGTTCCGAGACCAGCCCCCATTTTTGCAGCAGTTCTACGTATCCTTCTTTGCCTCGATTGGCTATATTCGATAAAAAGTTGTAGTGATCTATGAATTCCGGAGTTGCTATTCTGTTGATGATGTCCAGTATTTGCTCCATGGCTTGTTCATCACCTGAAAGCCAATCCCATAATTCACCAGCGAGTAATACCTCTTCCATGGCCCAGTATTTTTCCCCGTCAATGATCGAGCGCAGAAAACGTCTTTTGTCATATCCTGTTGGCGTTTCACTGGTGGGATCGAACGGAAACCCCAGGAAAAAGGCGATTCTTTTGCCCGGATACTTTCTAAACAAGGATGCCTTTGCTTCCAGGATTTTTTGCTTCTCCCCTCTCATTTCCCCCGCATTTGGTTTCACAGTTTTGAGTTCAATAGCGACGATTTCGTTGTCGTCCTCGATGAAAACATCTGCTGTGAATTTATTTGCTTCAACAAGTTGCCCTTCTCTGGCAGCAGATTGCAAAATGGCGTTCTCTCGCGCTAAATTTGGCGAAAGATTGCCGTTTTTTAGATCTGTGACAATATCTGAGATCGCTTTTTTCTGTGCGTTTGTGATATCCGCAAGATTTCCGTTGTCTTTCGAGAAATCTCTTTTTTCTCCATCAGACAGAATGTGGGCAACATTTTCAAAAAATGATTGCCCCAGCGTGGTGTTGAGGCCGTGCAACCAACTGCTCAAACTGATGAAAAAGGGAAGATCAGGGACCTTATCTTCCAACTTGAGAGCAAAAGCTTTCAAAAAGGCTTCGTGAAAAGGAGCATTTCTGTTGCCAGACACATCCGCTGGAAAGCTATTGAAACGAGACACCAAAGTGCGAATGACCTCAAAGGCGATCTGTTCTCGTTTTTGAACGGGTATCATTTCGGGCTTTCCTTGAGATGGTATATCATTTCTGAATAGGGAGATTTATTCTTTTCCGTCCTGTGCAAAACAGGCCGTTTGAACTCCTCGACGATTCTCATCCCTGCTCGCTGTGCAATTCTGGGATACAAATTGAATTTGTCATTTGCTACCAGGAAAACACTGTAATCTTCTGTGAAAAACCGTTTGCAATTGATCAGCACATCCGAGATACCAACCACGTAGGACTCCCGAGCCTCCCGTCCCTGTCCTTTGTACAACGGCCCGATTTCCAATTCATCCCGGCGTTCGAAACCGAACAGATCATACGCGTACGCGTGTTGCTCGTGATAGTCGATCAGACCAACATATGGAGGGCTGGAAAAAATCCCTTTTATTTTTCTTCTTTGTGCATATTTGGCAAAAGGGTGCCCCATGCGTTCCAACTCAGCAAAAATATCGATGGTGCGCGAATCGCCGACAAAACAATGTTGAAAGGTTGCTGTTCTGATTTTATGAAAAGACGCCAGTCGCTTTATCGTATCCTTGCTATACCGCTCCCACCAACCCAAGATCGAAAAGAGAGGCTTACATATTTTGCCGTGTTTTCTGCAATAGTAAGTTGAAGTCACAGGCTCAATCAAGGTGGCAAGATCGGCGTGCGTAGTGGCCCGGCACGAACGCATCGTGCGGCTCAGGATCAATTGAATCACTTTTCTAGTATCCGGATTTTCGATTTTCTGGGTCAACCGATACACAAAATCGATTTCTTCCCTCACGGGCTTCAAATACCAGATGTCCAAAAAGCTGTCTGTGTGCTGCTGGCGGATTTGTAATTGGTATTTGTCCACCAGCGCGTTGAAAATCCCAAGAAATTCTTTTTCTTTTTCCGCCCCATACGCCATTTGATCGATTTCGCCCTGCCGAACGCGATACTTGAACTCCGGCGAGGGAAAGAACTCGTTGTTGAACGCGGTTAACTTCTCGACCAATTCGGCCTCGAATTGCACATGCCTCGAATCCGCAATGAATTCCTTCAACGCAATCGTAATTCTGCGAATTTGATCATGCAAATCGAACAGATTGTGTTTCTCGACCTTGATATTGCTGATCATGGCGTTGAACGCGGAAATGTCCACCCCAATTGCGTGCAATCCCAACTCATTCGCCTGTACTAACGTCGTGCCGCTGCCACAAAACGGGTCCAAAACGATCTCCCCGGGGCGGAAATATACCTCCCTCTTGAAATCATCCACGTGATCATCCAAAAAGTACTCGACCAACTGGGGGATGAATTTGCCTTTGTAGGGGTGTAGCCGATGAACGTGCTTGGTGCGCTCTTTTTCCGTCAATTTATCGAAAGATAGCCCCCAATTCAGATCTTCGCCCAATTTTTCCTTCCATTCCAGCTCTCTTTTTCCAACATGTGATCGATAATATTTGATCAAATCCTGTTTGGATACCTGAGTCATTCCGTTATTGTTGAATTTACGAACGCGCCCGTATTGAATCAAATATGAAATGTTGGAAGTGGAGACCCTCCTGCCCAAATAGTTCGTTGCCCACTCGCTGGCTTCACCAATTGTTAACAAGTCTTTACTGGTAGACATATTGCATGATCCTCGCACGATGCTCCTCTTTCCCCCCGATTATACCAACACCTCCCCTCCCCACCCACCCCCCGGAACGAAAACCATCCCCCCAACGTCACAACGATCACACACTACAAATCAGAAAAAGGAGCATCCCATGAAAAAGAGACTCGCCCTCCTCCTCTTCTCCCTCACCCTCCTCCTCACCGTTTCCACCGGGGCCGCCCGCGCCGACGGCATCATCATCCCCGAACCGCCCTGCGACCCCTGCCCAGGGCCCGTCCCCCTCCAGCAGCTTGAAATTCGCTCCCACCGCGTGGACGTCACCATCACCGACCAGGTCGCGGTCACCCGCGTCGATCAGGTCTTCCGCAACCCCAACGACTACACCATCGAAGGCGTCTACATCTTCCCCCTGCCCCAAGACGCGGTCGTCACCGGCTTCAAACTGTGGATCGACGGCCAGCCTGTGGAAGGCCGGGTGCTCGAAGCTGGTGAGGCCCGCGCGGTCTACCAAGAGATCGTCCGCCAGATGATCGACCCCGCGCTGCTCGAATACCTCGGCCAGGGGCTGTTCCAGGCCAGCATCTTCCCCATCGAACCCGGCCAGGAACGCCGCATCCAACTCGAATACAGCCAGGTGCTGGCCGCGGAAAACGGCCTGGTACGCTACACCTACCCCCTCAACACCGAAAAAATCTCCCTCACCCCCCTCGAACAGGTCGCCATCAACGTGGACGTACAATCCGCCACCCCCATCCGCGCCATGTACTCCCCCACCCACAACATCGCGGTCAGCCGCGACAGCCCCAACCGCTACCGCGCCGGCTACGAAGCCGCCAACCTCAAGCCCAACAGCGATTTCGTGCTCTACTACTCCATCGGCCAGAGCCAGGCCCTCCACCTGCTCACCTACCGCAACCCGGCAGACCCCACCGACCCCGACGGCTTCTACCTGCTGCTGCTGGCGCCCCGGCCCGACGCGGACACCAAACCCGTGCCCAAAGACGTGATCCTCGTGCTCGACCGCTCCGGCAGCATGGACGGCGAAAAATACCGCCAGGCGCAGCAGGCCGCCCGCTTCATCCTCGAACGCCTCGGCGCCCAAGACCGCTTCAACATCGTGCGCTTCAGCACCGACATCCAGACCTTCGCCCCTGAAATCCAGCCCGCCTCCGCCGCGGACAAAGCCATTCGCTGGATCGAAAACGACCTCCCCGTCGGCAGCACCGACATCAACCGCGCCCTGCTCGAAGCCGCCTCCCTCGCCAGCCCCAACCGCCCCACCTACCTGATCTTCCTCACCGACGGCCTCCCCACCGAAGGCGAAACCGACTCCCGGCGCATCCTGGACAACCTCGCCGCGGCCGCGCCCCAAAACCTGCGCCTGTTCGCCTTCGGCGTGGGCTACGACGTGGACACCTTCCTGCTCGACTCCCTGGCACAGGCCCACAGCGGCACCTCCTCCTACGTCCTCCCCGGTGAGCGCATCGACGAAACCGTCTCCACCTTCTACCAGAAGATCAGCACCCCGGTCCTCACCGGCCTGCAACTCACCATCGACGGCGTCGCCGTCTTCGACAGCTACCCCAACCCCCTCCCCGACCTGTTCGCCGGATCGCAGATCGTGGCCGTGGGCCGTTACCGCCAGGGCGGCAGCGCGGACATCACCCTGACCGGGCAGGTGAACGGCGAGACCCAGACATTCACCTTCCCCGATCAGCCCTTCGCCACCGGCCTCGAGCGGCGCCCCGAGACCCCCGCGTTGCAAACCATCCCCCGGCTGTGGGCCACCCGCAAGATCGGCTTCCTGCTCAACCACATCCGCCTCAACGGCCCCGACCAGGAAACCATCGACCAGATCGTCGCCCTCAGCATCCGCTACGGCATCGTCACCCCCTACACCTCCTACCTGGTCACCGAAGAAGTCGCGCTGGGCGAGGCCGCCATCGAAGACCTGGCCGCGGAGGAATACGAAAGCGCGGTGGAAATGCCGCCCCCCACGGTCAGCGGGCAGGAGGCGGTCGAAAAAGCCGCGGAACAGGGCGCGCTGCAAGAAGCCGACACCGCCGCGCCGGCCCCCTCCGCAGCCGCGGAACAGGTGCGCATCGTCGGCGACCGCACCTTCGTCAACCTGGACGGCGTGTGGGTGGACACCGCCTTCGACCCCGGCAACATGCAGCCTGTGCCGGTCGCCTTCCTCTCCGACGACTACTTCGCACTGGTGGACGCCCACCCCGAGCTGGCCGCGGCCTTTGCCCTCGGCCCGCGCGTCATCGCCTTCTCCGAAGGCACGGCCTACGAAGTGGTCGCGCCCGACGCGGCTGTGGAGCCGATCGACATCCAGCCCGAGAGCAGCCCCACCCCCGATGCCGGCCCCGCCACGCCGGATGTCGGGCCCGCCACCCTCGGCCCCACCTCCCTGCCCGTCTCCGACCTGCCCACCGATCTCCCGCCGGACGATGCCGGCCCTGCCGGGCAGCCATGCCTGAGCGGGCTGGTCCCCCTCCTGGTGCTGCCGCTCCTGTTTGCCTTCCGGCGGCGAAAGCCACAAGACCGCTGAAACAACAGACCGCCTCCCGAAACGGGGGGCGGTCGTTTTATTGCCTTACGTCCCAAAATTCCGCCCCAATCCGTGGTAAAATATAGAACAAAAGTTCTGTTACACACTCTCATCTTGACAGAAGTTACGCAGTCCGTCCAAACCACCTGGACGCCTCCAATAACCACGCCCCGAACAAGGGGATTGAAACTTGAAGCGACCGTCGGGGCGACCGGCCGGTCGCCCCGACCCCCAATAACCACGTCCCGAACAACCGTCCCCGGTCATCCGTCCAACATCTCCCCCATGTACACCAAGCCGCGTCCTGTCGTAGACCCTCTGGTCATTGTAGGAATTCTGCTCATGGCCTTTATGCTCTCCCGCATCTTCCGCGACCGCGCAGAAGCGCCCGGCGCAAACGACACGCGCGAGACGATCACCCTGGAAATCCCGCTGGGCGCGGCGGCCCCCCTGTCCAACCCGGCCACCCCCCTCCTTCAGGCGCAAGACCCGCCCGATCCCGCGCAAATTATCGCGCCCTATGACGCCTACGTGCTCACCCAGGGGCCGCACGGTCAGTCCTACGGGCACATGGCCCTCGACATCGCGGCGGGAAAAGGGACGGCGATAAAATCCCCCATCAGCGGCGAAGTCACCGCCAGGTACATCGATGAACTGGGCAACCCCACCCTGGTAATCGAAAACGAAATCTACCGCGTTACCCTGCTGCACGGAGACTACACTGTCCGGCTGGGCGAAACCGTTGCAATCGGCCAGCCAATCGGCACGGAGAGCAACAAGGGCAACACGGTAGACCGCTTTGGCATCCCCTGCCAGGGGCGGCCCTGCGGCTACCACACTCACCTGAACGTGTTCGACAAACGGCTGGGCCAAAGCGTCAACCCCCTCCCCCTTATCACGCCGTAGCACACCTTACGCTCTACGCCTTACACCCTGCATACACACGCACATACGCCCGCGCGGACTTCTCCCACGAAAAATCCGCGGTCATCCCATTGCGCTGAATCTCCCGCCAGCGCGTTTTGTCGTGGTAATACACCTGCAAGGCCTGGTCGAGGGCGCGCCAGAACGCGGCTGTGCTGTATTCCGTGAAGGTGAAACCGGTGTGCTCGTGTTGTACCGTGTCGGCCAGGCCGCCGGTGGCGCGCACCACTGGCACAGCCCCGTACCGCATGGCGATCATCTGTCCCAGGCCGCACGGCTCGAAGCGTGAGGGCATCAAAAAGATGTCCGCGCCGGCGTAGATGCGTTGTGCCAGCTGCGCGTCGTACTTCAGCCAGGCGGTCATCTTCCGGCGGTGGTAGCCTGCCAGGTGGCCGAACATGGCCTCGTACTCCGCATCGCCCGTGCCCAGCACCACGAACTGTGCCTCGTCCCCGGCATGGTTGTTGAGCAGCTTGTGGATCACGTGGCCGGTGATGTCCAGCCCCTTTTGGCCGGTCAGGCGCGTCACCATCGCCACTAGCGGCACGTTTTCGCGTTGGGGCAGCCCGGCACGGGCCTGCAGGTCGCGTTTGCAGGCCGCCTTGCCCGCCAGGTCATCTGCGTGGTAATGCTGCGCCAGCACCGGATCGCTGGCCGGATTCCAGAAGCCGGTGTCGATCCCGTTCAGGATGCCGTGCAAATCCGGGCCGCGGGCGCGCAGCAGCCTGTCCAGCCCCTCACCGAACTCCGGCGTGGTGATCTCGCGGGCATACGTCGGGCTGACCGTGTTGACCTGGTTCGCGTGGTAGATGCCGCGCGCCATGAAGTTGACCCACCCGTAGGGTTCTTCTGCCAGCGAATGGGTCAGCAGTTGCAGGTAGTCGAAAATCTCCCAGCGGGCCTGTCCCTGGTAGGCCAGGTTGTGGATGGTGTACAGGCTGGGGAGGTTGCGCCAGCGGGGGTCGCTCTGCCCGGCGGTGGCCAGCCAGGTGATGGCCGGGGCCGCGTGCCAATCGTGGGCGTGGAGCACGTCGGGGTGCCAGTCCAGCGCGGCCAGCAGCTCGAAAACCGCGCGGCTGAAGAACGCGAAACGGTAGGGGTCGTCCTCGTAGCCGTAGATTTTCTCCCGCCCAAACAGATTCCACTCCGCGATGAAGTACACCGGCACCGGGCTACCCGGCAGCCGGCCGTGCAGCACCCCGGCGGGAAACGTGCCCGCGCCGGTCGGGACGCGCAGTTCCCCCGGCAGCGCGGCCAGCCCGAACGGGTTGTCTGTGTGATAGCCGTGTTCGATAGGCCGGTACGCGGGCATGACCACGCGCACCTCGTGCCCCAGCGCGTGCAATGCCTTCGGCAGCGACCCGCACACGTCGGCCAGCCCCCCGGTCTTGGCAAACGGCGCCACCTCCGCGGAGAGGAAAAGAATCTTCATGCGGGCATTTTATCAGAGGGAGTAGGGATAGGGATAGGGATAGGGAGTGGGGATAGGGAGTGGGGATAGGGAGTGGGGATAGGGAGTGGGGATTGCATCCTGAGCGGAGGGCGGGCGAAGCCCGCTCGTAGTCGAAGGATGAGGTTTGGGGGATAGGGATAGGGATAGGGATAGGGATAGGGATAAGGGGATAGGGAGTGGAGAATCGAATCGCTACGCTCTGACCTCCCCTACCGCCCTAGCTGCGTCTCGCCCAGGGTGATGGTGAGCGCCATTTCCCGATTCTGGCGCACCACGATCACATCGACCTGTTCTCCGGGTTGGAAGTGGTACAGCGCGTTGGCAAAGGAAACCTCCTCACCGATGGCCTGATCCCCGATCTGTACGATGATGTCGCCCACTTGCAGGCCGCCGGTGGCTGCCGGACTCCGGGGGTAGATTTCGGCCACGTACGCGCCCCACGCCACCGGCAGGTTGTAGCGCCGCGCGATGGAGGGGGTGATGGTTTGCCAGCGGATGCCCAGGTAGGGCCGCGCGAAATAGCCCTGCTCGATGATCTGGGA
>JALUWE010000416.1 GCA_027019845.1 Anaerolineales bacterium
CACGGCGTCATGTCCTTTCCGGCTGTGCAGGCGACTCGGGGGGAAAACCTAGCCCGGATTATTCATGAGTCACAAATGAAAGAAGGCCGCAAATGTGTTAAAAAGTCTTTGAAAGCAAGCACTTTCAACACAAGAGGGCCTTCTGATGAGTGATTGTAGCACAAAGCAGGGTGTGTTGTTTGAATCTTTGTTTGCCAAGCCGTTGTTGGCGAGTTTTGATCAGTCGCACAGCAGCAGCGAAGGGGGTGCGATTTTGCTCAAGGCCTGTGATCGTCGTCTGGGTTTGCTGGCTGCGATTGCATCATGTTTGCGAGACACGCGCAGTCCGGAGAAGACCCGCCACAGTCTGAGGGAGCTGGTTGAGCAGCGGGTATATGGTATGGCCTGTGGTTACGAGGACTGCAATGATGCGGCGCGGCTGTCCAGGGATCCGATACAGCGGCTGCTTTTGCGTCGGGACCCGATTGAGGGGGAGGCGCTGGCTTCCCAGCCGACGTTGTCGCGCTTTGAGAATGCGATGGATGCGCGCTCGCTTCTGCGCCTGGGCCATGCGATAGCGGAGCGTGTGATTGAGCGGCACCGCCGGCGGTTGGGTGGTCGGGCGCGCCGGATTACGATTGATCTGGATCCGACGGACGATCCCACGCATGGTGGGCAGCAACTGGCGTTGTTCAATGGGTACTATGGTCGCTGGTGTTATGTGCCGCTGGCGTGTTTTCTGCAGTTTGATGATGAGGCGGACCAGTATTTGTTTGCCTATGTGCTGCGTCCTGGTGACGCGCCGGCGACGCAGGGTGCGGTAGGGATATTGCGGCGGGTGATTCGGCGCCTGCGCAAGGCTTTTCCGAGGGCTGTAATCCGGGTTCGGCTTGATGGTGGATTTGCGACGCCGGAGGTGTTGGATTTTCTGGATGGGCAAGGGGTGGAATATGTGGTGGCGATGGCGAAGAATGCGGTATTGAAGGAGGCGGCCGAGCCGTTGCTGGCGCAGGTGCGTCGTTTGTCCGAGGAGTCTGGGGAGAGCGAGCGGCTGTATGGTGAATGCCGCTACGAGGCTGGCAGCTGGGATGGCGAGCGGCGGGTGGTTTTCAAGGCCGAGGTGGTGCGACACGGGGGGCGTGAAGCCAAAGACAATCCGCGCTTTGTGGTGACCAATTTGCGGACTTCGCCGCGGCATGTGTATGAAGACGTCTATTGCCAGCGGGCGGTGATTGAGAACCGGATCAAGGAGTTGCTTCACGGGTTGCACATTGATCGCACCAGTTGCACGCGTTTTTTTGCCAATCAGTTCCGGGTGCTGCTGGCCACTGCGGCCTATGTGTTGCTGCAGGAGCTGCGTCTGAAGGCAAGGCACACCGGCTTTGCCCATGCACAGGTCAATACACTGCGTGAGCGGCTGCTCAAGATGGCGGTATGGGTGGAGCGGTCCACGCGCCGGTTGGTGTTGCATTTGCCCCGCTCGGCGCCGTGGCGGTCTGAGTGGTGCCGTATTGCGCGGGCACTAGGTGCGGTGCCGGTCTGACGCCACCTGCGGGTTCGAGGCCATTGACCGTCACAGGGCGTGATGAGGGATAGCTTTGTCTGGTAGAGGGAGAATCGGGAGAAATCATGCTTTGTTCAGGTTTGGAGTGCGCCAAAAGGGCCTTTTCAGCAGACGTGCAGCCGACTCAACCCAGACGGATGTGAAAATCTGCGCCAATTGATCATGCTTGGCGCGGTCTCATGAATAATGCAGGTTAGGCTCGCCTGGC
>JALUWE010000417.1 GCA_027019845.1 Anaerolineales bacterium
GCGCTCCCCGCCATCGATCTGGAAGGCGCCTCTGTGGCCGGGCTGCGCATCGGCGTTCCCGAAGAGTATTTCATCGAGGGCATCCAGCCGGAGGTAGAGGGCGCGGTACGCCAGGCCATCGAAACCTTCGCCGGTCTGGGCGCGCAAATCGAACCGGTCAGCCTGCCGCACACCCGTTACGCGCTGCCGGTCTACTACTTGATCGCGCCCGCGGAGGCTTCCGCTAACCTGGCGCGCTTCGACGGGGTACGCTACGGCCCGCGCGCGAAAGCCGAAACCATGTGGGATGTGTTCTTCGAGACGCGCGGGCAATTGTTCGGCGCGGAGGTCAAGCGGCGCATCATGTTGGGCACGTACGCGCTCTCCGCCGGGTACTACGACGCCTACTACGGCCAGGCGCAAAAGGTGCGCACCCTGATCCGCCGCGATTTCGAAGCCGCGTTCGAGCGGGTGGATGTGATCGCCGCGCCGGTCGCGCCCACCACCGCATTCGAGATCGGCGCACACACCGATGACCCCCTTGCCATGTACCTGGAAGACGTGTTCACCCTGCCCGCAAACCTGGCAGGCGTGCCCGGGTTGAGCTTCCCGGTCGGGTTCGACAGCCAGGGACTGCCTGTTGGGATGCAGTTAATGGCAGCCCATTTTCAGGAGGAAACCCTGTTCAAGGCTGCCCACGCTTACCAGCAGGTCACCGACTGGCATCTACAATCGCCAGCATAGAGACCTCACAGGTCGGGAAAAACCTGTGAGGTCTTACGAAAACACCGGCAGATGCCCCAACGCAATGATATGCTGCCACTTGTCGGGGTCCCCTTCGGTGAAAATGGCCGCTTCCAGAGTGGCCTCCGCACCCGCCCGTTCGATCACCCGTTTCATGCCCTCTTGCGTCGAGCCGGTGCTGATCACGTCGTCCAGCAGGGCAACGCGTTTGCCGCGAATCAGCTCGTGGTCTTTCTCGTCCAGGTAGAGCATCTGCGGCTTGCCAGTGGTGATCGAGTGGGTCTCCGCGGCGATGGCCACCCCCATGTAGGGTTTGTACGATTTGCGCAACACCACGTAGGGTTTACCGGTCTCGACCGAGAGCGCGTGGATGAGCGGGATGCTCTTGGCCTCCGCGGTGACCAGCACGTCATATTTTTCGGCGTCCAGCCGGGCGGCCAGCTCGCGCGCGCAGGCCTGCACCAGCTCGGTATCGCCCAAAATGTTGAGCACCGCAATGCGCACGCCCGGCGCAACCTCGAACAAGGGCAGCTCCCGGCGCACTCCGGCAACTTCGATGGGGTAGGTTTCACGAGAGGTGGTCATAGAGTCTCCTTTTCAGGGGATCGAGAATCGGGAGTTGTAGAGCGTAACATCAGCAATACCCAGTATTCAGTGTTCAGTATCCAGTGTTCAGTACTCAGTGTCCAGTGTTACCGATGCCTTCAGTGCCTTCAGTGATCCGATGGGGCACGGTGTTCAGTGTACCCAGCACCTTCAGCGTTTCAGCGTTCCGAGGGGTGCGGGGTGCTAGTTGCGTTTTTCCCAATGCGTAGAGTGTAAAATCACCAACACCCATCCTTCGACTACAGGCTCTCTCCGTTCGCCCTGCGTTCAGGATGCAATTACTCCATTACTCAATTACCCAATTACTCAATACCCATCCTTCGACTTCAGGCTCACTCAGTTCGCCTTCCGCTCAGGATGTAATTACCCAATTACCCAATTACCCAATTACCCAATTACCCAATTACCCAATTACCCAATT
>JALUWE010000418.1 GCA_027019845.1 Anaerolineales bacterium
ACAACAGGCATGAACTGCGTAACTTCTGTCACTTACTTTACAGCCACTACCCTATTTTGGATATAATGGGGGGAACACAAGGAGCAGAGATGGACAACAGTCCCCCGGAAGTAATGCGCTATCGCAGCCTGAACGCGGATAAAATCGTTGCCAGCGCGGCGACACTCCGAAAACGCATCGAGGAGCGTTTTCCGGGGCGGGGCATTGCAAAGGTGTGTACGGACCTGAACAGGGTGGCCCAGGAGGCTCGCCAGCGCGCGCATTGGATCGCGCGGCCACATTGGTCGATGCGAATCATGATCGTGTTCGTGATTGGCCTGTTGCTTTTGTTGCTGATGAGCGTATTGGTTGGGCTGGATTTCGAGATTCGCAACCTGGACGTAGTGCAATTTTTGGAGGCATTGGAGGCCGGAATCAACGATCTGATTTTGCTCGGGGCGGCTTTGTTTTTCATTTTCACCCTGGAAAGCCGCATCAAACGCAGCCGCGCCCTCAACGCGCTGCGCGAGCTTCGTTCACTGGCACACGTGATCGACATGCATCAACTGACCAAAGACCCGGAGCGGGCGCTGAAACGCGGTACGACGGCCTCCTCCCCGGTCGAGAGCATGTCGCTCTTCGAGCTGTCCCGATACCTGGATTATTGCAGCGAAATGCTGTCGTTGATCGGCAAGATCGCGGCCCTGTACGTGCAGGAATTCGACGATCCGGTTGCGCTGGCCGCGGTCAACGAGATCGAAAACCTGACCACCGGCCTTTCCCGCAAAATCTGGCAAAAGATCATGATCATCCACGCACTGGAACAGGAGGCGGGCAAACTGGCGAAAAAGGAAAAACAGGTGGGCGACTTCTGATACCATGTGCCGGAGATGCAAAAAACGATTGCCAGCCAACAAAGACTCTCTCCCTGGCAGGTGATTCTGCCTATCAGCCTGGGCACCGGCCTGTCCCTTCTGGGAGATACCTCCCTCTACACCGTGCTCGCTACCCATGTGGAGGAAGTTGGTATCCTTGTGGTGAGCGTGGGTATTTTGCTCTCGGTCAATCGCTGGGTGCGCTTGCCGCTGAACGGCCCGGTCGGATACCTGATCGAACGCTGGCCGCGCAAACCAACCTTTGTAGCGGCCTTGTTCCTGGGCGCGCTCTCCACCTACATTTACGCCTTGACCACGGGCTTCTGGCCGCTGTTTGCCGGCAGGCTGCTGTGGGGCATCGCCTGGGTGGGCATCTGGATCGGGGGAAACACAATGGTGATGGACATCAGCCAGGACGGCGACCGCGGGCGTTGGGTGGGGGTCTATCAGATTTCCTTTTTTGCGGGCGCGGGGGGTGGCGCGCTGCTCGGCGGGTTGCTGACGGATTGGGTCGGCTTTCACAACGCCATGATGGTGAACGCCAGTCTGACTCTGCTCGGCGCGCTGATCGCCCTCCTCGCCCTGCCCGAAACCAGACCCCTCCTCTCGAAGTCGGACACCCGGCCCGAGGCACGGCGGCCTCCGTTGCCAACCCGCGCTACAACGCCCCTCCGTCGCGTCTCCACAACCCGCGGCGAACTCACCTCCGCCAGCGCGTTGTTCGCCGTCAACCGGCTGGCGATGGCCGGATTTTTCTCCGCCACTTTCGGTTTGTTCTTGCAACAAACCCTGGGCGCGGAATTCGTTATGCTGGGACAGCCGGTCGGAGTGGCCACCCTGACCGGGTTGGGCCTGGGGTTGAACACCCTGATCTCGTTGCTGGTAACACCAGCGATCGGCGGGTTGTCTGACCGGGCGCGCACCCGCTGGATCGTGGCCGCGGGCGGGTTGTTGCCCGGCGCCCTCGGATTTTTACTGGTTACATCGGGCGCACCGCTCCTGATCATGGGAGGGCTGATCCTGATCTCGATCACTTCCGGCAGCAACATGAACCTGTCCACCGCGTTGGTGGGCGATCTGGGCGCACAGAGCCGCCAGGGGCGACGGCTGGGCTGGTTGTTCACCGTCGGCGACCTGGCCAGCGCGATCGGGCCGCCGCTGGCCTTTTGGATGCTGCCGCTGGTGGGGTTCCGCGGGGTATACTGGTTTGCCGCCGGGCTGTTTGGGCTGATGTCTGCGGTGGCGGGATGGTGGGGAAAGCGAGCAGGGCAGAGAGGCGGAATAGGGACTGAACACTGAACACTGGGAGCACTGGGGGGAACTGGAGGGAACTGGGGGGAACTGGGGGGAACTGAAGGCACTGAAAGCTGAAAGCTGAAAACTGAACACTGAACACTGAACACCGCCTACCGCCCCAACACCGACTCCATCATCACCACCACGTAGGGCTGCCAGGTGGAGAGCAGCCAGTAGAGTTTCACGCGGCCATCCGCCAGCACACGGGTGAAGCGCGGCAGGATGTACGGGCCATAGAGTTCACCCTGCCCGCCCAGGTTTTCGTTCTCGCCGTCGCCGATGTAACGGCCATAGGCCGGCCCCCAGCCGTAATCTCTGGCCGGGTCGAACAGAACGATGGACGCGCTCCACGGCCCCCAGGGCTGCTCCGCGCTGCGCAGGCGGATGGTGGTGCGGGCCGCGTTGTAGGTCGCCAGCCACAGGCCGAGTTGCTCGCTGTAATGCACCAGCGGCTCGCCGAACCCCCAGCCGTGCGGCACCTCCGACATCACCCCCGGCCCGGGACCGTGCTCGATCTCGAAGATGGCGACCGAATCGGCTTCGTTTGGCGACCAGGTCAGCCGCGCCGGGCCCTGCGCGGGGTACTCGACCCCGGACAGGAAGCGCACCCCATCGCGGTCGCCCTGGCGCAGGCTCTCCAACGTAGCCGCGGCCAGATAGACGTGGTTGTTCGCCTTGTTCCCGCTGCCGAAGATCAACGCCCACGGCCCCTCCCCCGCCAACCCCGGAATTTGGCCCTCATAGCGCTGCACCGCGATGTCGATGAAGTGCGTCTCGCCGAAATCGTACACCTTTTGGAAGGTGCGGAAGTCGTCGTCTGTGCGCGCCAGCAGGGAGCGGCTGGCCGCGTCCGCGGTGAACCACACGAAGACGGTGTCGCCGTCGCTCAGCCCGGCCACCGGCACGTTGAGCGCGCCCAGGTCCACGCAGTCGGGGTTGTTCTCCTGAGGGCAGGCGATTTTGGGGTTGAGCACCCCGCGTCCGGCCTGGGGGTCGGTCAGGAAGGTCAGGCGAAAATCCTGGGCGGCCTGGGCTTCGGTGTAGCCAATGGTGTCGTCGTGGCGCTCGTCCCAGCCGGGGGCCTCGGGGTCGGTGTCGCCGAACAGCAGGTAGAGTTTGCCCTGGTGCTCGAAGGGCGAACCCAGGTCGGTGAAGGCCACGTTGAAGCGGCTCTCGGTCTGCTGGCGGGTGGGTTGCAGGGTCTCGAAGTCCCAGTCGCCGATGATTTGCTCGACTTTGCGGGTGCGGATGACCGAGAACAGCGGCGGGGTCTGCGCGGGGCGTTTGAGCGTCATCTGCATCCGGCCGATGTTCAGGTTGTAGGTCACGCCCCCGCCGCCCGCGGCGGTGAAGTAGAACGAATCCGGCCCGGCGTCTTTGGGGATGATGCCGGGGATGAACCCGGCGGGGAAGGTGGCGGAGAGCGTCCACGGCCCCCAGGGCGCGGCGGCCTCGAACAACCCGCCGGTACCGTCGGGTTCCAGCAGGCCGGAGAGGAACAGGTAGCGCCCCGCGCCGGGGTGGTAGATGGCCGCGGCCTGGGCCATGGTGCGCAACCCGTCCAGGGGCGCGGCCGCGCCCGGGTCCGGCGACCACGCGGGGGTCCCGTTTTCGTCCAGGCCGGTGAAGTACTCGTAAGCCGCGTAATCCAGCGCGGCCTCGACCGGCACGCGGGTCAGGTACACGTCCTGCGATTGGGGCGGGGAGGCGATTTCGTCGCCGATGCCCAGGCCGTAGAGGTAGCCGTCCTGATTGAGTCCGTAGGCCGGCCCCATGTTGATGAACATGAGCACCTTGAAGGGGCTGTCCGCGCCCCAGGGGGAATCGGGGAGCGCGCGCCAGGTGCGCCCGTAATCTTCGGAGTAGGCCAGGTAGCCGTAGGTCGGCTCGCCCGGGGGGTAGTGCAGGGGCATGATCATGCGCCCGGCGACGAAAATCAGGCTGGAGGGCTTGTCGGAGTTCTCGAAGACGGCGTAATCGCCGTAGGGGATGTAGCGGCTGACGATGCACTGGTCGGGGCCCTCGCAGGGCGCGAAGTCGGGCACGCTCCCTTCCAGCGCGACCAGTCCCACGGGGGTGTACGGGCACAGCGGCAGCGGCTCCTGGCAGCCGAAGACTTCGCAGTACTCGTTGTCCTGGCTGGGAACGGTGTACAGGCCGGGGGAGACTTCGGTGTAGTCGCTGTCGAACTCGTCGGGTTCGTCCATCAGCAGGGTGGGCAGGCATTTGTTCATGCCGGTGCCGTCGCCGAAGGCGGTGTACAGGCGGTCGTCGTCGGCCCAGGTGGTGGCCCACAGGTCGCCCACGAAGGGGATGGAGACGTATTCGTCCGCCACGCGTGCGGACTGGATGGCGCAGTCGGGGCACGTCCCCTCTGGCGGGGGCGGGGCATCGGGCGCGGCCTCACCGCAGGCCAGCGCGGCGAGGAGGAGGGCGAAGAGGGGGAGGAACAGGCGTTTGGGGGAGGGGTTCATGGGAGGGGCGTGGCAACGGGGGGTGGTGTGGTTTCTGCAGGCGATGGGGGAAGGTCGTTCGGGGGCACTCCTTCCTCCGCGCTGCAAGCGGCTACAAGGAGCAGGCATAACAAAAGCAGACGAAGCAACTGGTTTGTCTTCATGTCACGATTCTCGCTTCACTTGTTCGGGGCGTGGTTATTGGTGGTCGGGGCGACCGGCCGGTCGCCCCGACGGTCGTTGCGCTCTGGATTCTTCGGTCGCTGCGCGCTCCCTCAGAATGACAGGAGAGGCTGCGTGCCCTCAGAATGACGGGATGCGTAAGCCCTGTTATTTTGAATACACCGCGTGCCGGAGATTTGTTGCAATGGGGTATAATCTGATTCAGAGGTTCAAAATGCCTTCCCCTTTCCCCGGAATGGACCCCTATCTGGAAGACCCGATCAACTGGCCGGACGTGCATCACGGCCTGATCGACACAATTCGCGCCCATCTGGCCGTGATAGCGGGGCCGCGTTTCTACGTGCGTATCGAGGAGCGGGTGTACATCACTGACCCGGCTGATGACCCCGGCTACCCGGCGCTGATCCCGGACGTGGTGGTGACGAGCGGACGCCCGGAGCGCGCCCAACCCCGCGGCCAGGGCGGGGTGGCGACCATCACCGCGGCGGTGCGCATCGAACCCTACCTGCAACCCGAAATCCGCGACCGCTACATCGAAATCCACGACGCCCGCTCGCACGAAGTGGTCACGGCCATCGAAGTGCTCTCTCCGGCGAACAAAGTCAAGGGGTCGCGCGGCCGCCGCGCGCTGGAGGAGAAGCGCGCCCTGCTGCACCAGGGGGGCGCGCACTGGATCGAAATCGACTTGCTGCGCGCAGGGGAGCGTCACGAGCGGCTGACCGGGCGCAGCGATTACTGCGTCACCCTGTGGCGGAGGGGCCGCGGCGGGCTGTACGCCTGGTTCATCGACCTGCGCGACCCACTGCCGACCATCGCGGTGCCGCTGCGCCCTCCCTACGAGGACCTGCCGCTCGACCTGCAACGCGTGCTCGACGAGACCTACGACCGCGCCTACTACGCCGAGAGTATCGACTACACCCGCCCCCTCCCCCCGCCGCCGCTCCAACCCGCGGACGCGGCCTGGGTCAAGAACACGCTGCAAGCCTGGCTGGACGCCCGCACGGAGGGGGAAGAGAGGCCGGAAACGTAACCCCGCCTCGCCAGCCCGCAGTTGAGACCTCACAGGTCTACTACCACACGATGCAGGAAGATTTTACCCAAAATAGATTGCATCCGGGCATCTCATGCGCTTTGAGACCTGTGAGGTCTGGGTGCTTTCAAGTGTGTAAGTCCTGAAAATATTACTTCCTCCGGCTGTAGTAAATGTCGATGCCCGGTGTGCCGTCCTCGCGCCAGAAGATTTGGGCGAAGATCAGTTCGCTGCCGTCCGCGGTCATGGACAGCTCCGCAATCGGGGTCGGGTTGCTGATGAACAGCTCCGGTTCACTCCATTGGTAGCCCTCTTCGTCCAGGCGGCGCAGGCGGTAAATCTGGATCAGTTCCAGATCGGGGTAATCACGGCTGGAGGTGATGTAGAGGGTGTTGCAGTCGTCGGTCAGGAAGGCCTGGGAGTCCTGGATGCCGTCCACATCTTCGGCGTTGACCGGGTAGGGGGCCAGCTCGAACGGCCCCTGGAAGCCGTTGGCCGCCGCGTCGCGCATCACGCACAGGTTGGTGTCGCCGGGACAGTCGAACCACAGCTCGTCTTTGGCTTCGCAGTATTCGGGGTTGTCCACACCCTGGTCCTCAAGGCCAAACAACCGTTCGCCGTTGCGGAAGATGGCGATAGGTACATCCTTTCCCTGCTCGAAGGATTCGCGGTTGGTGGTGTAGAACAGGTCGCCGGAGAGCGAGAGGGAGGCGCAGCACTCCAGCGCGGGGCTGTCGTTGTCCGAGATGGGGTGTACGTAGCGGCTGACGAAGGGACGCGGGCTGATGTACAGCTTGCCATCGACGCCTTGCGCTACCGCTTCGGCGGGATTGTTGACCACCATTTCCGTTACCTGTTCCGCGGCGGAGATCAGGTCGGGGTAGGGATGGTAAAAGAAGATAATCTGGCTGCCGTCGCGAGTGATGTAGGGCGAATCTTCCCAGCCGTCATCGTTGAAGGGCAGTTTGATCGGCGTGGACCAACCGGGTTCGCGGATGACGGCGCTGCCGGGTTGGCCTTCGGGGTAGACCTGCCTCGGCGCGGGGGTGGATTCCGGCGCGGGGGTGGCCGGCACCGCAGTTACGGTAGCCGCCTCGCCACAGGCCAGCGCGGCGAGCAGCAGAACGAGGAAGGGGAAGATGTTTTTCATGGGGTGCACTCCTTTTCGCCACGCCAGGCGCAGGCGTATGCCCAGGTGGCTTGCAGGTAATCGAAGCGGGAGGGCGGGTAGGTGTCGGAGGGTTCGATTTCGGTGCCCTCCGCCCATTCGTTCCAGGATGTGACCACAATCCAATCGGGGAATTGCTCCAGCGCGTCTTCCCAGCGCACGCGGTAGTATGTGCCGTACTCGCCCGGCGCGCCGTAGTCGCGCGGCAGGGGGACGTACTCTTCGGTGCGGAAGACCTGTGCGCCCTCCCAGCCGGTCACCACCGGCAGGGCCAGCGGCAGGCCGCGTTCGCGCGCCGCCCAGGCGCTCGCCCGGTACGCCAGACGCCGCCGGTCACGCAGCGCGTAGGGAGACAGCCCCAGCGGCGATTCTTGCGTTTCCTCTACGTCCAGGTCGTGGTAGATGCCCTCGAAGCCGCTCTCGAAGACCCAGGCGGTTTCGCCCGGCCCGCTCCACAGGAAGTAGGGCACGCCCGCCTGGTCGGCGATGGCGCGGATGGCCGCCCAGGATTCCGCATCCGGGAAGCGTTGCAACACCACGCCGTCCACAAAGATGACGACCTGCTCCTCGCCGTCCCGCGAGATGGTGAGCGCGGCGGGGTGCTGCCCCACGGCTTCAAGCACCTTCCTCAGGTGGGTGCCCACTTTCTTGATGTCGGCCTGCATGTCGTACTCCCAGCCGCTGTTGGGCGGCTCGTAGAGCGGGGCAACCCAAAAGCCGATTTGCTGCGCGGCCGGTAGAGCGGCTTCGGCCAGGAAGCGCAGCTCGCGCGGCTCATCGCCGTTGACGGAGACAGCGAAGCCGTCCAGGCCATAAGCCTTCGCCAGCGCCATCTGTTCGGCC
Organism: Anaerolineales bacterium; assembly: GCA_027019845.1. Classification (GTDB taxonomy): domain Bacteria; phylum Chloroflexota; class Anaerolineae; order Anaerolineales; family JABWBV01; genus JALUWE01. Next base: position 7,828 of record JALUWE010000418.1, read on the forward strand.
ACGAAACGGGCATCCTGCTGGTCGTAAATCCAGCCGCTGCGTCCGGCGTCGTCCGTCACCTGCTGCCAACAGGCGGTTTCGCGGTAGATGACCTCGTCGCCGTCCTGGAAGATGGGGGTATGGCCGGTGGAGAGCAGCCATTGGCCGTTCAGCTCACGCCGCCAGGCGTAGGGGTCTTCGCCGCAGCCGAACTCTTCTTCGGAGCGCCACCACTGGTAGTAGAAGGCCAGCAGCCGCGGCGGCAGCGCGGCCGCGGGTTCCGGCAGGGGCATCGGGTCGGCGGCGCACAGGTCGAGCGCGGCGGTCTGGTACTCCTCT
>JALUWE010000419.1 GCA_027019845.1 Anaerolineales bacterium
CTGGCAGCCCGCCAATGATCCCAACTTCAAGGGCAACAAACCCGACGGCGGGGGATGGGGAAGAGGGCTGTGGCGGCTGGGTCGGGCCGCCTCCGGCATCGCCCTGTTTCTCATGACGAATGGCAGCGCTGACGTGCGCTGGGAAGAAGAGACGGACGAGGGGACGCTGGAGTATGTCTACAACCCGCAGGACAAGAACCTCGAGGTGATGCGCGATGGCGAGCTTGTCACCCAATACCATGTTCGGCTACCCATTGAGCGTGACAAAATAGAACAGTTTCCCATCGTTGCCGTCATCGACGAAAACGGCAAGGTCACGCCCGTCTCCCGGCAGGATGACATCGCCTATCGCGCCTATCTCGCCAACGGCGGCAAGGAGAGCTTTACCGAATGGGTCAGTGCGGGGAGGCCGGGGGAGGAGAGTCCCAACCCTGCTATTCGAGGGATCGCGCTCGATGCCAGCGGTCGTTTCCGAGGGGAGTACAATGCTGGGCCAAATGCACCAAAATACAAGCGTTGGCTGGAACAAGGTGGCACGGTAAAATACGATGCTGCGACGGATTCAATTATTTACGGAAAGGAGATTCAGACGGGATCCGGTGAGACGCGGTTTGTTGAGATTGCATACCGCCCCGGACCTCCTGATGGAAACAGATATCCAGATTTTTCCGAGTACGAAGTATATAGGACGGAATTAGAAGATGACTTACTAGAAGCCAAGGATAGGGTGCAATTTCGTATTGCAAATAGACAACTGTCCAAGCAGATTGAGACCAATCCTGAGCTGGCAAACAGTTTCTCAGATCGGCAGCTGGAACAGATCAGGAATGGTATAACCCCAAGAGGATATACTTGGCACCACAGTCAAGTAAAAGGGAAAATGCAACTGGTAGATGAACAAATTCATGGAATTTTCAGTCACCGGGGTGGACGCTCGATCTGGGGCGGGGGATCAAGTTCACGATGAGAAAGTCAAACATAAACTGGATAGCCAGTGGTGAAAGCATTGATCGAGCTGTGATTGACAGATATGGCGAGCAGCTCAATGTAAAGCTCCCAGAGGAATATGTCGGAATCGCGTTAGAAAATAATGGTGCGCACCCCACTTTGGACGTCTTTGACATTAAGGGGAGAGAAGAAGCTGTGTTTGATTCGCTCCTTGAGTTTAATCCTGAAGCTGGGCCTGACATTTTTCAATATTACGATATCCTCAAATCAAACAGCGGAATTGATAGACTTCTCCCCTTTGCAAGAGATCCCTTTGGAAATCTAATTTGTTTCGACTATCGAGAAACCGACAACAATCCCCCGATCGTTTTTTGGGATCATGAAGCTGATTCAGACGCAGGTGAAGAGCCGCTACATTTTATCGCAAACTCGTTTGGTGAGTTTCTTGATATGCTCTATGAGCCTGATGACTAAACGCGCTTGTCACGTATTTTATTCACCGATTCTGACAACGGAAACAGGCGCAGGCTGATGGCGCACAACAGCAGGCCGCCGAGGATATCCACCAGGTGGTGCTGGTGGGTCAGCAGCACGGAGGCGGTGAGCAGCAACCACCACGCCGCCAGTGCGGTGCGCCACCACAGGCCGCCGCGAGGGAAGATGGCTGCCACCACGAGGGTGCTGAGGGAAATGTGCAGGGAAGGGAAGAGGTTGTAGGGCTCGTCCATGAGATAGACCAGTTCGAAACCGGGGTGCCCCGCGGTGAGATCCGGGCGTGGCGCAAAGCCCGCC
>JALUWE010000420.1 GCA_027019845.1 Anaerolineales bacterium
TCTCCCCCAGTTTGCGGAATTCGAGGGTGAATGTGCTGTCCAGGTCGTCGTCGCCGCTCACTTCCCACAGCACGCCGATGTGCTCGAAGGTGGCGTCGGCGCGCAGACCGCCGGGCACCAGGGCGTTTCCATCTGCCCCGGCCCGGACAGGAGACCGCAGGCTCAGAAGGAAGAGGAGAATCAGCAAGGCGGGAATTTTCTGGCGCATCCGTTCTCTCCGTAGGGGTTTTTTACCAGCAGGGCTTACGCCATTGAGACCTCACAGGTTTACTACCACTGAGACCTGTGAGGTCTGGGTGCGACTTTTCAAGTGCGTAAGTTCTGTTACCAGCTTTTATCGCGCAGGCAGCCAGGTAGATAGGAATATTGACTGATAGATTTGCACTCGTTGTAAATCGAATTGTAATGGAAAATTGTTGGAACTGTATTTAGAATAGAAGCCCGCGGGTTGGTTCGGAGATTGGGTGTACATTCAGGTCTCTGCCGAACCGTTCCGGGACAATCCATATTCCAGGAGGTCGAGCTATGACGGGCTAAAAACTTTTCCCCCACAACACGCGCGGGCCTGTGTACCGCGTCCGGGCCGATGTGGCTGCCCGGTACTCACATCGGACAAATTTCCCCGCAAATTCTTTTCCCAACTTGCTTTATTGTTAGAAAGGAGTGCCCAATGAAAAGCAAATGGTTGGTAGCGAGCATTTTGTCCGCGGTCATGTTGATCGTGTTGCTCATTTGGAGTGTGTCGCCGGACACAAACGCATTAGCACAAGAGCCTCAGCCGGGAACGGGGCTGGGGCCGGAAGACAGCCTGGCAATCACGGGCATTGTATCCGAGACCATCAGCTATCAAGGCCTGCTGGAGGAAGGGGGCAATCCGGTGAACGGCAATCGCGATATGACCTTTCGCCTGTACAGCGACGCAGCCTGCACCACGCAGGTGGGAAGCGATATCGTCAAAAGCGGTGTGGCAGTGCAAAACGGATTGTTTAGCGTACAACTCGATGTGTCGCAGAGCGATTTCGACGGCAAAGGGCTATGGTTGGAAGTAGAAGTGGACGGCACGAAGATCGGCTGCCAGGCGATCCTGGCCACCCCATACGCCCTGAGCCTGCGCCCCGGCGCGGTGATCAGCAGCACGTTTTTGAGCAGCGGCGCGTTGTTGAGCGCCAACGCGCAGTCGGGAGGCCTGGCTGTGAGAGGCGCGCTGGCTCAAGAGCTGATCTTTACAGCAGCTGGCCTGTATGGCCGGGCTGATATGGCCGGCGTTGGTGTATACGGCTTGCACTCGCCGGACAGCGGCGCTGGTTGGGGAGTATATGGCGCATCGAACTCACCAGATGGCTTTGGGGTTTATGGTGCGAATTTTGCCTCCTCCGGCACGGCAGCGGGGGTGCAGGGCACCACATACTCGCCCCAGGCCTACGCGGTGGGTGTGTTGGGTGAGGTGAACAGCACCAGCCCGGGCGGGTTTTCAGCAGCCGTACGCGGCAACAACAACGGCCAGGGCGGCAACGGGATCGGTGTGTATGGCTATCAAGACGGAACCGGCTGGGGCGTGTATGGCAGAACGGGCGGCACTGGTTATGCCGGGTACTTTGATGGGAACGTTCTCATCAGCGGAACCTGTACCGGTTGCGCCCTGGCCTACATCGCTCTCAACGACAGCAACCAGCCGCTAGAAGCAGGCGATCTGGTGGCTGTTAGCGGTGTGGCCGGGCCGCTGAAGGGTGCAAACGTGCCCTTGCTGCGGGTACAACCGGTGAGTGGCAAGAATGCCAATGCGCTGATAGGCGTGGTGGGCAGCCGGGCACAGCATGTGAGCACCCAGAGCGACGGCCAACGGGAAATCGATAACGTGGTGCGCGCCGATGGCCCGGCCGCGCCCGGCGATTACCTCTTCATCATTGTCAGCGGCATGACACAAGTGAAGGTGGACGCCGCCGCCGGCCCCATTCAGCCCGGAGACAGCCTGACCGTTGCCGCCAGCACCACCGGCTACGCCAGCTTGCAGCAAGCCGATGCTGCTGCCAGCCCCTCCGTGTACATCGGCCAGGCCCTCGAAGCTGTCCCCACGGGCAAAGGCCTGATTTGGGTGATGCTCGACATCTCCAAATAAAGGAGCCTCACCATGAGAAATAGAAAATGGCGCATTCTGGTGTTGTTGTTGCTGCTGGCAGCCATGCTCGCAACAGCCAGCCTGACTGCCGTCGCCGGCTCGCACACCATCGACTGGTATGTCATGGCAGGCGGGGGCGGCTCTGCCTCTGCTGGTGACCTCACCCTCACAGGCACAATCGGGCAAGCCGCAGCCGGCACCACCAGCAACGGCGACTTCGACCTGTGCTCCGGCTTCTGGTGCCAGGTAAAAGCCCTCGCTCGCATCTTCCTCCCCATCGTCATCCGATGAAACACGGACCTCACAACAGGCCACCAAAACCTGTGAGGCCCTTCCTCTCTCGCCACGGGCGCGCTACCAGCCCCGTGGCTTTTTCGTTTTAACTCCGTGTTCCGACACGATACCTGAGCAGTTCCATCCTTCGACTACGAGTGGACGGAGTTCGGTACGAACTCTATTCACCCCTCCGCTCAGGATGCAATTACCCAATCCCCAATACCCAATTACCCAACTCTCCCCTCCAAACTGATATAATTCCCCCGCTCGTGCCGCGTGTCACGCAGCAAAATCCCATTTTCAGGAGAGTCATCCATGCCCAAGTTGAACGTGCCCGGGCCGAAGGCCAAAGCCATCATCGAACGCGACCGGGCGGTCGTGTCCCCCTCCTACCCGCGCGCCGCGGATTTCGTCATGTCCCACGGAAAAGGCGTCGAAGTGTGGGATGTGGACGGCAACCGTTTTCTGGATTTCGTGGCTGGCATCGCGGTCAATTCCACCGGCCACAGCCATCCCAAAGTGGTCAAAGCCATCCAGGAACAGGCCGAAAAATTCATCCACATCTCCTCGGATTACTACCACCCGATTTGGGTGGAGACTGCCGAGCGGTTGAGCCAGATCGCGCCCTTTTCCGAACCTGCGGTCTCATTTATGACCAACTCCGGCACCGAGAGCGTGGAGGCGGCCATCAAACTGGCGCGCTATCACACCGGGCGCAGCCAGTTCATCGGCTTTTTGGGCGCGTTCCACGGGCGCACCATGGGGTCGGTGGCCTTCACCGCCAGCAAAGCCAAATACCACCAGAAATTCTACCCGCTGATGAGCGGCGTCACCCACGTGCCCTATCCCGACCCCTACCGCCCGCTGCTGGCCTCCCGCCCAGGCGAGGACTACGGCGAAACCGTGGTGCGCTACATCGAAGAACAGGTGCTGGGACGGCTGCACGCGCCCGACCAGGTGGCCGGAATCCTGATCGAACCCATCCAGGGCGAGGGCGGCTACGTGGTGCCCGCGCCCGGCTTCTTCCCCGCGCTGCGCCGCTTGTGCGACAAATACGGCATCCTGCTGATCGCGGACGAGGTGCAGTCCGGCGTGGGGCGCACCGGCAAGTGGTGGGCCATCGAACATTTCGGCGTGGAGCCGGACATCGTGACCGCGGCCAAGGGGATCGCCTCGGGCGTGCCGTTCGGCGCCATGATCGCCCGGCAGAGCATCGTCACCTGGCCGGTGGGCGCGCACGGCAACACCTACGGCGGCAACCCGATTGCCTGCGCGGCCTGCCTGGCCACCCTCGACCTGATCGAGGAACAATACATGGCAAACGCGGCCGAAACCGGACAGTACATGATGGACGCGCTCGAAGAGATTCAAGCGCGGCATCCCAGCATCGGCCAGGTGCGCGGCAAAGGGCTGATGATCGGCATCGATCTGGTCAAAGACCGCGACACCCGCGCCCCGGCTGCCGCGTTGCGCGACCGCACCGAAGCACTGTGCTTCCAAAACGGCCTGCTGGTCATGGGCTGCGGCCCCAGCAGCATCCGCATGGCCCCGCCCCTCACCCTCACCAAAGCCGAAGCCGACGAAGGACTGACCATCTTCGAACAAGCCCTCACCGAGGCAGAATCAATGAGTGAGCGGTGACCTGTGTCAGGTGTTTAGGTGTCAGGTATCAGGTATCAGGTGTCAGATTACGTCTTGCGTTTTACGCATTACGTACCTGTCTACCTGTCTACCTGTCTACCTGTTTACCTATCCACCTGCTTACGTGCGGCGTGCGACATTCAGCGTCCTCAGCACCCTCAGCGTTTCAGCGTTCCAAGAGGTGCGGTGTGTGACCTGCCCACTGAACACCGAACACTGAATACTGACCGCTGACCACTGACCACTGACCATGCTCCCCGACCTGCGCGTTCGCCAGCGCGATTACCTGCTCGAAATCGCCCGCAGCATCACCCAGGAACTCGACCTGGACAAGCTGCTGGTGCGCATTTTGCGCCTCTCCGCGGAGATCCTGGCCGGGCAGGCCGGGATGGTGATCTTGCGGGGTGACGATGGTCACTGGAAGGTGGCTGCCTCCCACGGCATCAACCCGGCTTTTCTGCGCTACCTCGACCCGCTGCTGGCGCAGGTGCCCGACCTCGACGATCCGGCGCGCTTCGAGCTGCCGGAGATCAACCGCCTGCTGCAAGAGCTGACCCGCACCGCCTCCCTCGGCCTGCTGACCGGCGTGGGGCTGCCCCTGATCGCCCGCCAGAAGGTGATCGGCGTGATCTTCATCTTCCGCAGCTACTCGACGCGCTTTTCCCGCGAGGACCTCAAACTGCTGCAAAGTTTCGCCGACCAGGCCGCCATCGCAGTGCATAACGCCCAGCTTTACCGCCAGAGCCAGCGCGAGCAGCAGCGTATGCGCGCCATCCTCGACTCGGTCGCGGACGGCATGTTGATCCTGACCCCCGAACACCTCATCGAGCACTGCAACCCGGCTTTCGCCAGCCTGTACGAATGGCCTATCGAGATGATCCACGGCAAACAGCACGACGAAATCATCCGCTGGGCGCGACGCGAACAAGGCATGACCCTGGCAGAAGCCGAGGCCGGCGGCTGGCCGCTCACCTCCAACGCCACCTTCTACATCGAGGGGAACTGGCGCGCCCGAACGGTGTACCGCTGCCGGTCGGGATCACCTACTCGCCCGTGGTGTCCGCGGACGGCAGCCTGTTGAACATCATCTGCGTAGTGCGCGACCTGACCCGTTTCAAGGAGGCCGAAGAACTCAAAGACACCTTCATCTCCGTGGTCAGCCACGAACTGAAAACCCCGGTGGCCCTGATCAAGGGTTACGTCAGCACGCTGCGCCGCGAAGACGTTTCCTGGGACCCGGAAATCGTGCAGGACAGCCTCGAGATCATCGAAGAGGAGGCTGACAGGCTCAACGAAATGATCGAAAACCTGCTGGATGCCTCCCGTTTGCAGGCTGGCGGCATTTCACTGAACATGGTGGACGTCTCGCTGCCGAAACTGGCCGAGCGCATGGCCGAAAAGTTCCGCACCCAGGCCGAGCAGCACACCATCGTGGTGGATTTCGAGCCTGATTTCCCGATTGTGCTGGCCGACGAAGACCGCCTGGCGCAGGTCTTTTCCAACCTGATCTCCAACGCCATCAAGTATTCACCCCACGGCGGCGAGATTCGCATTGAGGGCCAGGCGCGCCCCCGCCAGGTGGTGGTCTGCGTGACCGACCAGGGGCCGGGCATCGCGCCCAACGATGTGCCCCACATCTTCGACCGTTTCTATCGCTCCGATCAGGCTGCCCGCACTACCAAAGGGGCCGGGTTGGGCCTGTACCTGTCACGCGCGGTGGTAGAAGCCCACGGCGGGCGCATCTGGGTCGATCCGAAAACCGGCGAAGGCGCGCGCATCTGCTTTTCCCTGCCGCGGTATGATTGAGATCGAGAAGCGTAAAGCGGTAGTAGTTGTAAAGTAAGTGACAGGCGTTACACAATTCATGCCCGCTGCTATTTATGTCATTCTGAGCGACCAACGGGAGCGAAGAATCTCGACCAACGGGAGCGAAGAATCTCGACCAACGGGAGCGAAGAATCTCGACCAACGGGAGCGAAGAATCTCGACCAACGGGAGCGAAGAATCTCGACCATAGTGAGGGAGATTCTTCGGTCGCTACGCTCCCTCAGAATGACAGGGGTTGTTGTGTGTCGTTCTGACAGGACTTACACAGGTGCTCGTATGACACAAAACCCATCCTTGAGCGCACCAACTGCGTAAGTCAGTGACGAATGTTAACGAACCTGCCCCGCCATCACTTACTCCGTGACCACTACCCACTCACTACCCAATACCCATCCTTCGACTACGAGCGAACGGAGTTCGGTGCGAACTCTATTCGCCCTCCGCTCAGGATGCAATTACCCGATTACCCGATTACCCGATTACCCAATTACCCAATTACCCAACTACCCAACTACCCAACTCCCCCCAGCAACAACCCCCCATGCCAACTCGCAAACTACAAACTTCCTGTCCAAACTGCCGCCAGCCGGTCATTGTGGAAGTCGAACAGCTTTTCGACTTGAACGAAGACCCGCAAGCCAAACAACGCCTGCTCTCCGGCGCGGCCAATCTGCTGCGCTGCCCGCACTGCGGCTACCAGGGGACTTACAGCACCCCATTGGTCTACCATGACCCCGAAAAAGAGCTGCTATTGACATTCGTCCCCCCCGAATTGGGGTTGTCGATGGACGATCAGCAGCGCGTGGTCGGCCCGCTGATCAATCAAGTGGTCAACCGCCTGCCCCAGGAACAGCGCAAAGCCTACCTGCTGCAACCCAAAACCATGCTCACCTACCAGAAGTTGATCGAAACCATCCTGGAGGCCGACGGGATCACCAGGGAGATGCTGGACGCGCAACAGGAACGCCTGAACCTGCTTCAGCGGCTGGCGAACATCCGTGATGAAGAAGCGTTGGTGCAGGTCGCGCAGCAGGAAGACGCGCTGATCGACCAGGAGTTCTTCGAGCTGCTCAACCGCATGGTGGAAAGCGCGTTGGCCGGAGGCAATCAGCCCCTGGCGCAGCGGCTGGTGCAGGTACAGGAACTGATCTTGCCTGTTACCACCTATGGACAGGAGTTACAGCAGCAAAGCCAGGAGGTGGCCGCCGCGATTGAGGCCTTGCAGGCCCTGGGGCAGGAAATCACGCGTGAGAAATTGTTGGACCTGATCGTCAAAGCCCCCAACGACACCCGCATCGAAGCCCTGGTCAGCCTGGCGCGCGGGGGGATGGACTACGAATTCTTCCGCCTGCTCAGCCAGCGCATCGACCGCGCCCGCGGGGAGGGGAGAGCGCGGCTGGCAGCGTTGCGCGAAAAATTGCTGAAGTTGACGCAGGAGTATGATCAACGTCTTGAGGAACAAATGAATCAGATGCGCCAGTTTCTCGACGCCATCCTGCAAACGGACAACATTCGCGAAGCGCTGCTCCAAAACGCGCCGGCCATCAACGAACTGTTCTTACAGGTGGCGCACAACGAGCTGGAAGCCGCCCGCCGTGCGGGGGACCTGGATCGGAGCGGGAAAATCCAGCAAATATTGGATACCATCCGGGAGCTGACCGCTCCACCCCCTGAAGTCAGCGCAATCAACGATTTGCTCTCCGCACCGGACGAGGAAACCCGCCAACAGATGTTGGAGTCTTTTCCTCAGGAATCCGTCTCCGGCCTGGTGGAGACGCTGACCGGCCTGGTGGGACAGGTCGAAGCCTCCGGCGATCAAAATCTGACCGAACGCGTGCAGGAGGTGTACCGGCAGGTATTGCGGCACTCGATGCGATTGAATTTGCGCAAGTAGGGGAGCGAATGGGTCGTGGTAGTGGTCACGGAGTAAGTGATAGGGGGACAGGTTAGACCTCACAGGTCTACTACCACACGATGCAGGAAGATTTTACCCAAAATCGATTGCATCCGGGTATCTCTATGCGCTTTGAGACCTGTGAGGTCCGGGTGCGACTTTGACCCGCAACCCCCGTCATTCTGAGGGCACGCAGCGACCGAAGAATCTCCCTCACCACGGTTGGGATTCTTCGCTCCCTCTGGTCGCTCAGAATGACACACAACCCCTGTCATTCTGAGGGAGCGCAGCGACCGAAGAATCCGGAGCGCAGCGACCGAAGAATCCGGAGCGCAGCGACCGAAGAATCCGGAGCGCAGCGACCGAAGAATCCGGA
>JALUWE010000421.1 GCA_027019845.1 Anaerolineales bacterium
AGGGGGATAGGGATAGAGAGGGGGATAGGGATAGGGAGTGGGGATAGGGATAGGGAGTGGGGATAGGGATAGGGGGTTGCATCCTGCGAACGGAGTGAGCCTGTAGTCGAAGGATGGGTATTGGATATTGGGTATTAGTGTTCGTCTTCTTGCTTCTCGATTTCCCTCACGGCGCACTCACGAAAAGGAGGGCCAGGATCAGGCCGAGGAAGAGAAAAGCGACGACCAGGAAGCCGCCTCCCTGGCTTTTGGGCGGGACAGGCCGGGCCGAAGAGCGTCGTAACACTTCGGACAGCGCGGTCACTTCATTCTGTAGCTGCTTGCGATGGGTTCGTTGGGCATAACCCCAACGAAAGAGCAGCATGTTGGTAAAAATCGAAGCCAGGAGTATCAAGATCAGCGTGTCCATGATGCGGGTGTTTCCAAAAGGGGGCGTGCGGTCATTCGGTAGGCAGGCTCACCGGGCCGCGCAGCCACGTCTGGATGGGTTCGGTGGAGCGCACCAGGTGCATTCCTGCCTGTGCGAAGCGGGCATACGCCTGATCGGCCTGCTCGGTGAAGTCTACCACTCCTGGGACCACCACCGGCGAGGTGCAATCTTCCAGCAGGTACACTTTTTGCGCCAGCGAGGGATCGGTTGCCTGAATGTCTTCCAGCAGGTCGTTGACCGTCCAGGCCACACAGTGGCTCTTGGCCTGTCCGGCGATGATCACAGCGTCGAAATGGCGCACTTTTTGCAGGAATTTGGTGTTTTTCTCTGCGATGGGGTTGCCTTGCGGATCGGTTTTGACTTCCGGCCCGACAGCGGAATAGTGTTCGGTAAAGGGGTTGTCGCCTTTGATGATGAAGTCGGGCGGGCTGTAACGGGCGATACTGTGAAAGAAGACCGCCTCCTCCACCGCGGAGACCAGCGCATGACCGATGCCGCCCAGCATGGCGTGGTAAGGCCAGATGGTCAGCGCGTATTTGCCGCGTGACTGCAATTGGTTGACGTAGTGGGCCAGGTGGCTCTGGCCGTATTCGGCTTCGATGCCCAGGGAGGCGGCCAGCGCGGGGTTGAATTTCCAGCGCCCGGCGCGGATGTCGTCGGCAGTAACGATGGTGAGCGGGGCGGGGTGGTTGCCGTGTTCGTCCACCAGAAAGACCGCGTGGAAGATTTGCATGGCGGTATGGGTGTCGAGCGTGAGGGCGATGTGGGTAATGCGATCCAGGTTGTGGTAGATGAAGCGGCAAAGGCGCACGTTGTCTTCCACCGCGCCCTGGCCCGAGCGCCCGGCGACGAACAGTTCGAAATCCGGCAGGCAGAAGGTGTTCTGAACATCGATCAGGATCAGGGCGACCTTGAAGCTATCCTGTGCTGCTGGCTGGAGGTGGTGATCGTTTGCCCACTGCCGCGCCTGCGCGGCGCGCTCCTCGTAGGGCACCCGCCACGCCTGCCCGACCGTTTGGGGATCGAAAAACGGGGGGATGGGGAGTGCGTTCGCCATAGCGTTCTCCTTGTTTGAGTAACTCAATTAGTGTTGTTTTGACACGAAAGGTGTCGAAAAATAAAGGCGGAAATCCTTCTCCGCGCAAGATAGTGTACTGTTGACACGAATTGTACTCCCTTTTTTTGAATTGTCAAGGGGGAAATGGGTAGTGGTTGTAAAGTAAGTGACAGAAGTTACGCAGTTCATGCCTGTTGTTACCTGTGTCATGCTGAGCAACCGGCTGTTGCTTGTGTCATTCTGAGCG
>JALUWE010000422.1 GCA_027019845.1 Anaerolineales bacterium
CTCCTCTCCTCCTCTCCTCTTCTCCTCCTCTCCTCCTCTCCTCCTCTCCCCTTCTCCCTTCCCCTTCGTATTATAATGGGGCCATGCCGGAGAAAGTCTTGTTTTCCCGCCGGAAATCGTCCCTGGGGCGTTTTTTTCAGTGGTTTATGCCCGGTCTGGGGGTCAAACGTTGGTTATTCTTCCTTTTCTTGGGGATCACGCTGATCTCCATCGGGGTGGCGTTCTTTTTGCTGGACGTGTACCGCAACGCGCCGGATACCTGGTGGCTGCCGCTGCTTTCGTATGCCTCGCTGCGCTTCCTGCCGCGCGTCTGGCGCGTGCTGATCTTCGGCGCGCTGGGGCTGGGGGTGGTCGGATGGGGGTTGTGGGGGCTGAACCGGGCGTTGATGGCCCCGTTCGTGCCGCCCGGTCAGGTGGTGGTAGACACACTGGCGCGGCACCGCCGCCGCGAACGCGGGCCGCGCATCGTCGCCATCGGCGGCGGCCACGGCCTCTCCACCCTGTTGCGCGGCCTGAAAAACCACACCCACCGGTTAACGGCTGTGGTCACCGTGGCCGACGACGGCGGCTCCTCGGGCCGGCTACGCCGCTCCCTGGGCATCCTGCCACCGGGTGACATCCGTAACTGCCTGGCCGCGCTCTCCAACGACGAAGACCTGATCGGCCAGTTGTTCAAATACCGTTTCGCCAACGGCAGCGCGGACGGGCTGGACGGCCACTCGTTCGGCAACCTGTTCATCAGCGCGCTGACCGGCATCACCGGCAGCTTCGAGGCCGCGGTGGTCGAGTCGGGCCGGGTGCTGGCGATCAACGGGCGGGTGCTGCCCTCCACCCTGGAGGACGTCCGGCTGGTGGCCGACGTTTTGCCCCAGCACGCCATCGGAGAGGTGCGCGTCGAAGGGGAGAGCAACATCCCGCAGGCCAAAGGCCGCATCCGCCGCGTCTGGCTGGAACCGGACAACCCCCCGGCGTTTCCGCGCGCCATCCAGGACATCCTGGCCGCGGACCTGATCGTGGTCGGGCCGGGCAGCCTGTACACCAGCATCTTGCCCAACCTGCTGGTGCCCGACATCGCCAGCGCGGTGCGCTCCAGCCGGGCGTTGAAGATTTTCGTCTGCAATGTCGCCACCCAGCCCGGCGAAACCGACCACTACACCTGCGGCGACCACCTGCGGGCTATCGAGGACCACCTGGGCGAAGGGATTTTCGACATTGTGCTGGTCAACGACCATCAGGCCGGGACGCTTCCGGGGAGCGTGCAATGGGTGTCTCACGATCCGGGGCTGGAGGCGGAATACAACGTTCACTGCGCCGACGTGGTGGACGAAGCGCGCCCCTGGCGGCACGACTCCCAGAAGCTGGCGCAGGTGTTGATCGACTTGCTGCAAGAGCGCACCGGACCGCTGGTGGTGTGAGAGAATCCGCCTGCCGGTTTTCATGCACCTCCCATGATTTTTGTCCTCCCATGTAGGGGACACCTGTCACGTCTTGGGTCCCACCAATCCCCCACCCCGCCTTTTTCTGGTAAGATCACGTTTGTTCAGTGTTCAGTGTTCAGTGGTCAGTAGTCAGTGTTCAGTGTTCAGTGTTCAGTTTTCAGTGTACTCAGCACCTTCAGCGCTTCAGCGTTCCGAGGGGTGCGGTGTGCTCAGTGCTCCCCAGTGCCCCCAGTGTTCAGTTTCCATGAGTTCCCAATATCCAATACCCTATCCCCACTCCCTATCCCTATCCCTA
>JALUWE010000423.1 GCA_027019845.1 Anaerolineales bacterium
CCGTGCCCTATTCCGTGATCATCGGGCACGTGGCTTTCAACATCTCGTTCGTCGCGGTGGTGGTGCGCGCCCGGCTGGCGCAAATGGACCGCACTCTCGAAGAGGCTGCCCAGGACCTGTACGCCAATTCGTGGAAAACCTTCACCCGCGTCACCCTGCCGATGATGATGCCCGGCATTCTGGGCGGCGCGTTGCTGGCTTTCACCCTCTCGCTGGACGATTTCGTGATCACTTTTTTCACCAGCGGCGCGGGATTCAACACCCTGCCGGTGCGAGTATTTGGTATGATTAAACGCGGCGTTACTCCTAAAATCAATGCGGTCTCTTCCGTGATGCTGCTCGGCTCTTTGCTGCTGATCATCATTTCCCGCCTGATGCGCCGCGGCGGAGAGGATTCGCCTGTCGAGTTCGTCTGAACAATTTTCAACCCTCCACCCCTTCAAAACCTTCCAACCTGCAACCCGAAAAGGAGCAAGAAATGAAACGCCACACCATTCTTCCCGTCCTGTTGCTGATCGTCGCTCTTGTGCTGGCTGCCTGCGGCGGCGGGCAGGCCACCGAGGAGGAGGCTCCCGATCAGGGCGATGGACAACCACCCGCCGGGGCCGTCGATGAAATCGTGCTCTACAACTGGTCCGAGTACATCGATCCGGAAATCCTCTCCATGTTCGAGGAGGAAACCGGAATCGTCGTCACGGAAGACAATTTCTCCAGCAACGAAGAATTGCTCGCAAAACTGCAAGGCGGCGCCACCGGCTACGCCCTGATCGTACCCTCAGACTACACCGTCAGCATCATGAAAGAAGAGGGCCTGCTCGCCAAACTCAATCAGGACAACATCCCCAACCTGAGCAACCTCTCCGAGCAGTTCCGCAACGTGCCCTACGACCCGGGCAACGAATACTGCGTCCCCTACCAGTGGGGCACCACCGGCATCGGCTACCTGTCCAGCAAGGTGGAAGAACCCACAAGCTGGGCGGTGCTGTTCGATCCTGACCCGGACGCGCCTTATTTTGGCCGCGCCACCATGCTGGATGATGTGCGCGAATCCTTCGCGGCCGCGCTGATCTATCTGGGCTATGACCCCAACACCACCAACGAGGCCGAATTGCAGGAAGCCAAAGAGTTGCTGATCAAGGCCAAAAGCGCGCTGGCCGGTTACGACAGCGATACCTACGAGGACCTGCTGGCCTCCGAGGAAAACCTGCTGGCCCACGGCTGGAACGGCGATTTCCTTTTCGTAGTCGAAGATAATCCCGACATTGCCTACACCATCCCGCAAGAAGGCGGCGTGATCTGGGTGGACAACATCTGTATCCCCAGTTCTGCCACACCGGAGCAAAAAGAAGCCGCGGAAAAATTCATCAATTTCCTGCTCAAGCCGGATGTCGGCGCCCTGCTCTCAGAGTGGAACTACTACGCCAGCCCCAACGCGGCTGCCGAAGACATCTTGGGTGAAGAATTCCTGTCCGATCCCTCGGTGTACCCGCCCCCCGACGTGCTCAGCCGGTTGCACTACCTGGAGCCGGTCGGCGAATTCGAGGCCGTGTACCAGCGGCTGTGGGACGAGGTCAAGGCCGCCACGCCGTGACGTTTCGGGAATCGGGAATGACAAAACCCCAAGTCACCATCTACACCGATGGCGCGTGTGTTGGGAATCCCGGCCCAGGCGGGATCGGCGTGGTGATCCTGAACGGCAAGTCGCGCCAGGAGATTTCCACAGCCTACCGG
>JALUWE010000424.1 GCA_027019845.1 Anaerolineales bacterium
CTGAAGTCGAAGGATGGGTGATTGGGTAATTGGGTAATTACATCCTGAGCGGAAGGCGAACGGAGTGAGCCTGAAGTCGAAGGATGGGTGATTGGGTAATTGGGTAATTACGCTCTACGCTTTCACATCTACCTGAAGTATTCCGACACCACCTGGCGGCGTTGCCAGGGGAGGCGGTAGGGGGTCAGCAGGCTGTCGATGGGGTTGGTGGCGGCTGCTGCGGGGTCGGTGGTGCTCACGATGGGGGGGAGGCTGCCGGGCGTAGTGGTTTCCGCGGCGGGTTCGCCGGGGGAGAGCAGGCCGGAGGGTTCTTGGCCGCCTTCGAGGATGATCTCTTCGCCTTCGCCCGCCAACCGCGAGAGGGGTTCGGGCTGCCCGTCCGTGCCGCCGCCGGTGCCGGCTCCCGCGCCGCCTTCACTGCTGCCGACCTGGGGGGCGTCTTCGGGCGGTGCGGCTGCCGCATCCTCGTCGCCGGGCAGCCCCATGCTGGCGAATTGCTCGGCCAGATCGCGCAGGGCATCGGCGAGCTGGTCGAGCGCGTCTGCGGTGAGGGGGTCGTTGGGGTCGAGGTTTTCCAGGGCGGAGGCGGCGCGTTGCAGGTCTTCGGCCAGGTCGTCCTGCCCGGCCTCACGCGCTTGTTGTGCGGCCTGCTGCAGGGCCTGCTGGGCGTTCTGCCGGGCTTCGGGGGGGAGTAAATCGAGGTTGTCGGCCAGCTGGTCGATGGCTGCGGCCGCGCCTTGCAGGTCACCGTTTTGCAGGGCTTCGCCCGCGGGCGCGGTTTCGGGCTGCTGGCTGAGGGCCTCGCCCAGATCGGTCAGGATGTTGTCGATGGCGGCGGCCTGCTGGGGGTCAAGGCCAGGGGAACCGGCGGCGGGGCTGCCCTGGTCCCCGGCCTGGGGCGGGCCGCTCAGGCCCGGGATGCCGGAGGGGAAGACGTCTTCGTAGGAGGGGGAGGCGGCCAGCGCGGGCAAGGTGGGAGGGGTGAGTTCCGGCAGGGCGTAGCTGGTTTGGAGGCGGTTGACCGTGTAGACGGTGAGCAGCAGGATGACGAGGATGAGCAGGGCTTCGAGGTCTCTGGTGAGGAACCAGCCGCGGCGCAGGAGGCGGGGGCGGGTTTCTTCCAGCAGGGCTGCGGCGTCGTGTTGCAGTTGGGAGGCGATACCTGTGAGAGGCTGGCCGGTTTGTGTCACCTGCCAGGCGGTGGTGATTTGTTCGCGGTAGCCCAGCCCGCGGTCGAGTTTCCAGGCCAGCCGCGCGGCGGGCAGGGGCCGGAAGCTGGCGATCAGGGAGGGCGCGGCGAAGAGCAGGGCCGCGCCGAACCAGAGGCGGGGGTCTGGGAACAGGCCGAAGCGGGTGGACATCCCCCAGGCGATCAGGTAGCCTGCCAGCCCCATCCAGATGCCGCGCAGGAGCAGGCGCGCGGCGCGCTGGGTGAGCAGCAGGCCGCGCAGGCGGTGGAGGTGTACGATCCATTTTGTTGATGTTGACATTTTGAATGACGTAACAGGAGTTACGCAGTTCATGCCGGCTGTTGCTTATGTCATTCTGAGCGACCGGCTGTTGCCTGTGTCATTCTGGGCGATAGCGAAGAATCTCGATGATGGTGAGGGAGATTCTTCGGGCACTTCGTGCCCTCAGAATGACGGGGGTTGTCATTCTGAGCATCGTCGTTTGTGTCATTCTGAGCGACCAACGGGAGCGAAGAACCTCAGCGATGGCGGGGGAGAT
>JALUWE010000425.1 GCA_027019845.1 Anaerolineales bacterium
TTCCGGTCATGGGGCGGGTGGGACCGGGCGCGCCTGCGCCTGGCAGGCGGGGTGGCCCTGAGCGCGGCGGCGTTGTACCTGTCGTTGCGCGGCCTCCCGCTGGAGGAGGTGTGGGCGTTGGCGAGCCGCGTTGACTTACGCTTCGTGCTCCTTGCGCTGGGGAGCGTGTGTTTGAACAACGTGAGCAAAGCATTTCGCTGGCGGGTGCTGATCGGCAAACCGGGCCGCGACCTGGCATTTTCCAGGCTGCTGGGTTGGTTCCTCGCAGGGCAACTGCTGAACGCCGCGTTCCCAGCCCGGGTGGGGGACTTGAGCCGCGCCTACGCAGCCGGTAACGCCAGCACGGGAAGCGCATTCGCCCTCGGCACGATCCTGATAGAAAAGATTTTTGACGCCATCGCCTATGCTGCCTTGTTTTTGGCCTTGTTGATCCTGATGCCCCTTCCCGACTGGGTGCGCGGCCCGGGTCTCTCGCTGACCTTTGCCGCGCTGCTGCTCGCTGGCGGGTTGGTGGCGTTGGCTTTCTCTCCGGTGTTTTTCGAGAGCCAGCTCTCACGCTTTGCGCGTGCGCTGCTGCGCCCCGCGGCTCACAAAATCGTGCGACACGTTCAGCGCGCTATGGACAGCCTGACCGTACTGCGCAACCGCCGCGGGCTGGCAGCAGCGATATTTTGGACCGCCTTGATCTGGGGCACAGCCATCCTGAACAACTACCTGGTTTTGCGGGCGTTGGAGATGCTCCTGCCCTTTACCGCCGCCGCGCTCCTGCTGCTCGCGCTGCAAGCGGGCATTTCCTTCGCCGCGCTGCCGGGGGCGATTGGGGTGTTCGAATATCTTTGTATTCTGACGCTGGCTGTTTTCGGAGTGCCGCGCGCGTTGGCGTTCGGTTACGGTGTTTTGCTGCACGTGGTGGTTTTTTTGCCGCTGATCCTTGGCGGCTTGCTGGCGTTGGGAGGTGGAATCGCGAATCGTGAATACTTGTGAACTGTTCGGCATTCCGCTGGCCCTGATCGACCGGGAGGGGCTGCTCGAGGTAGTTGGCGATTGGATTACGGAACCCGGATCGCGCCTGCCCCCCGCTCCGCGTCTGATCTCGTATGTCAACACGCATTGTCTCAACCTTGCCCATCAAGATGAGGCATACCGCGGCGTTCTCGCCTCGTTCGATCTGGTGTACGCGGACGGCCTCGGGGCGGTGTGGGCTGCCCAATGGCTGCACCGTGCCCGTCTGCACAAGCTGACCGGCGCGGATTGGGTGGGTGCGTTTTGCCGGCGCGCAGAACAGCATGGCTGGCGGGTTTACATCCTGGCAGGCGCGCCAGGGGTTGCCCAACAGGCGCGCATCCGCTTACGCCGCGCATATCCCGCGCTCGACATCGTGGGTGTTGGCGACGGTTTTTTTGCCCACAAGGACGAAGAAGAGGTTTTGCAAGAGATCGCCAGGCTGAGACCGGATATTCTGCTGGTTGGAATGGGGGTTCCCAAACAAGAAAAATGGATCGCCTATCACCGCGACGGGCTTGCGGTTAAAATCTGTTGGGGCGTTGGGGCATTGTTTGATTATGTGGCCGGCATCGAGCCGCGCGCCCCGCGTTGGATGCGCAATCTGGGGCTGGAATGGCTGTGGCGCATGGGAGTTGATCCCGGCGGTAAATGGAAGCGTTATGCGTTGGGAATTCCGTGGTTTCTGGCGCGGGTCTGGCGGCGCAAGTACGAACAGTTATCCGCTTCACTCTTCAGAGAACAGAAAACCACGGAGTAACCCAGGGTGTATGGAGAAAAGATTGAAAAATGCCCGCCATCTTGATGGTCTGTACAGCCAATATCTGCCGTTCCCCCATAGCCAGCGCGCTGCTCCAACGAAAGCTCCAACAACAGGGGATGAAACCGCGGCAGTGGCAGGTGGCCTCCGCGGGCACCTGGGCACAGGACGGCTTGCCGGCAGCCCCCAAAGTGCGGGAGCTGATGTCCCAACTGGGGATCAACCTCAACCGCCACCGCTCGCGGGGCGTCACCTCCGGCTTGTTGCAGGCCGCAGACCTGATTTTGACCATGGAGCAGGGGCATAAGGAGGCCCTGCAGAGCGAATTCCCCGAAATTGCCGGGCGGGTGTACCTGTTGAGCGAGATGGCGGGTGCAGCACACGACGTGCAAGACCCCATCGGGGGCACTACCGTTGATTTTCAGGACGCCATCCGGGAAATTTATCGTTTGATCGAGCAGGGGTTCGACAAAATCGTATCCCTGGCGCAAGCCAACCAGCGCTGATGTCCTCCGTTGTGCCCACCCCTTTGCCGCTCGCGACTGCTCGAGGATTCGCCCGCTCCGAAGGATGGCTTTTGGCCGCCATCTTGCTGGCGGGGCTGGCACACGGCCTGCTGTACGTTCTCATCGTCCCTCCCTGGCAGCACTACGACGAGCCGTCCCACTTCGAGTATCTCGCGTTGCTGGCAAAAACCGGGCGGCTGCCCCGCGCGGGCGAGGTTGATCTGCCCCTTCGTCAGGCGATTTTCGACTCGATGGTGGCACACGACTTTTACCGCGGCCTCCCCCAGCCGGATCGGGCGCGTCTGGAACAGCCGGTGCTGGGCTTGCAGTATTCCCAACTCGACGAGCCGCCGCTGTACTACCTGAGTGCGGTTTTGCCGGTTTGGCTGTTGAGAGAACAGGGGGTCACGACACAGATGTATGCCGCCAGGCTGGTATCGCTGGGGTGGCTTTTGCTCGCGCTGGCCGCAGTGTGGGGAACAACGCGCGAATTGACGCCTGCGGGCAGCCCGTTACGCGGTCTTGTGCCGCTCAGCGCGGCCCTGCTGCCGGGCTTTGTGGACGTGATGACCGCGGTCAACAACGATGTGGCCGCGGCCGCGGTGTTTTCCTTGTTTTTGTGGGGCAGCGTGCGCGTCTTGCAGCGCGGGCTTTCGCCAGGCGGGCTGGTATGGGTGTTGGGCAGTGCCGCGTTGTGTTACTGGGCCAAGAGCACGGTGCTGGCCGCGTTGCCGTTGAGCGTGTTGGTGATCGCGCTGGCCGCGGCGCGCGGCCGCTGGCAGCGCCCGATCCGTGCCGGGTTGCTGATCGCCGCGGTGTTGGGTCTGTTCGGGTTGTTCACATGGCAAGATGCGGCTTATTGGTATCGCAGTACGGATCAGCGCGAGGCTACCCGGCTGCGCACACCCCTTGCGCCCGTGGGGGACCACGCCCTGGTGCTGGACGCCAGCGCGGAGGTGCTCCCGACCTGGCTGCGCCCGCTGTTCCAGCCGCTGCCACCGGAGGCGGTCGCCAGCCTGCGCGGCCAGACCGTAACGATGGGGGTGTGGATGTGGGCGGCGCAGCCCGACGGGGCTGCCTCCCCCCTTGTTCTCCGCACTCCGATCCTGACGGATGGCAAGACAGCCTTTTTCCAAACCGTTTCCGTGGGCCAAACCCCGGCTTTTTACGCCTTCCGGGCCGACATACCCGCGGATGCCGGCCGCTTTTGGATCACCCTGGCGCCGTTAGGGAAAGAGACCGCAGAAGTGCGCGTTTTTTACGATGGATTTGTGCTGGCCGCGGGCGAATATCCGCTCGCGGTGCCGCCTGCGTTTTCCGGGACACAGGGGGAAGACGGCGTTTGGGGAGGGCGCGCTTTCCAAAACCTGGTGCGCAACCCGTCTGCGGAGCGGGTGTGGCCCTCGTTTCGTTCCCCGGTCGAGCGTTGGGGCGCGCGGTTGCTGCCCGACAACGCGCACCCTTCCATGCTCTTGTACTCCGTGCTCGACTCACAGGGGGCCGGTTGGTACTACCGGGCGACCGCGGCCAATTTGTTCCAGACTTTTTGGGCCAGGTTCGGCTGGGGGCAGGTGCTGCTGATCGGCGCGGCTTCCTATTGGCTATTGGGGATCGTCACCGCGCTGGGCGCACTTGGAAGCCTTCTTTTCGCACGGCAAATCGAGCGTTTGCGCGGCGATATGTTGGCGTTCCTGGTGCTCGTGCTGGGGGTAATGTGGGGCGCGGCGTTTTTACGCGGCGCGATCTTCATTTTCGCTCCCAGGCCTTTCATTCCGGTTGCTCGCTACGCGTATCCCGCCATTGGGCCGTCCATTTTCTTGCTGTCTGTTGGCTGGTGCGGGCTGTTCGGTCTGGCGCGCAAATTCCGGATTCCACTTAAACTTCAGTATGTGGTATATTTGCTCGGCTTCCTGGTGTTGGATATCGTATCCATTATCAGTATCTTGCGTTTTTACGAAAGGATATAACCTGTGCGACCGGGGAAGAAAATCGTTGGACTGTTGTGCATCCTGTTTTTAGGGGGCTTTTTGCTCTCTACCAGCCACTCCCTCGCGGCGCGAGCCGGTTCTTACACGGTAAACCTGCCCGTGGTGGTCAACCGTTACCCGTTGCAAACCGTGTTTGGCACAGAAATGAAGCCGATTTCGGACGAGAAGGGGCTGCAACAGATGGCGGATGCGGGCACATACTGGGTGCGCCGCAACGCGGTGCTCTGGTCGCAGGTCGAACCCGTTCAGGGAGGGGGATACGATTGGAGCGTGTTGGCCGGGCTGGAGGCCGAACTCCTTCTGGCGCGGCAGCACGGGATGGAGGTGATTCTGATCGTGCGGGGTGTACCCGACTGGGCGCGGGCCTCCCCCTACTACCAGTGCGGCCCGATTGACCCCGCCGCGCTGCCCGCTTTCGGAAATTTCATGCAAGCCCTGGTACAGCGCTATAGCCAGTCGCCCTACCGGGTCAAGTACTGGGAAATCTGGAACGAGCCGGACGTTTCCCCACAAGCTGTGCCCAACCCGAACGCCGCGTTCGGTTGTCTGGGAATCGAGAACGACCCCTATTACGGGGGCCGGGAGTACGCCGACATTCTCAAGGCGGTGTACCCCAAGATCAAGGCTGCCGATCCTGCCGCGCAGGTTCTGGTCGGCGGGCTGCTGCTCGACTGCGCCCCCAACGGCTCCCCCAATTGCACAACTGCTACATTCCTGGAGGGTATCCTGGTCAACAACGGCAAAGATTTCTTCGATGGCGTCAGCTTCCACGCGTATGATTACTACTCCACGGTGGTTGCGGGCCAATATGGTACGTATGGAAACCCCAATTGGAACAGCGGCTACATAGGAACGCAAAAGTACGGCGATCTGAAACCGGTGCTGGTCGCCAAAGCCAATTATTTACAAAGTGTGCTGGCTGCCTACGGTGCAAACGACAAGTATTTGCTCAACACAGAAACCGCGCTCCTCTGCGGCAGCATCGGTGACCCGCCTGGCGGCCCGGGCTGCGAATCGGACCCCGACTCGCCTTTCGAGACGCTCAAGGCCTCTTATGTGGCCCAGTCTTACGCGGCTGCGATGGGGGAGGGTTTGATCGGTAACCTCTGGTTCAGCCCGCTGGGGTGGCGCAATTCCGGCCTGCTCAACGAGGACCTGACCACACGGCCAGCGTATGACGCATTCGTTCTGGCGCGCAACACACTCAAGGACGCCACCTTCGTCCGCGAGGTCGATGAATTCGTAGCTACGGACCAGGTGTTTGGCTATGAATTTCAGGTGGAGGGCGGCACCATTTGGGTGCTGTGGTCGCTGGATGGCGCACCGCGCGACATCGATCTCCCCGGCATCCCGGCGGCTGCCTGGGACGCAGTGGGCAACCCCATCAGCGCAGGTACCGGCACGCTGAGCATCAGCCGTCTCAACACCGTCTATGTCCAGTGGAGCCCATAAAAAAAATGGGTAGTGGTCACGGAGTAAGTGATGGTGGGGCAGGTTCGTTAACATTCGTCTTTTACTTACAGAGCTTACACAGATCGCAAAAGCGCACCCCCATCCTGTCATTCTGAGGGAGCGCAGCGACCGAAGAATCTAAGAGCGCAGCGACCGTCGGGGCGACCGGCCGGTCGCCCCGACCTCCAAATAGCCACACCCCGGTCATCCGTCCCCCGTCCCCGGTCATCCGTCTCCCCCACCGTCGCCGAGATTCTTCGCTGTCGCTCAGAATGACACAAGCAACAGCCGGTCGCCCCGACCGCCAATAACCACGCGCCGTCCCCCGTCCCCGGTCATCCGTCCCCGGTCATTCTGAGGGCACGCAGTGCCCGAAGAATCCCCCCCCATCGCAAGCGAGATTCTTCGCTGTCGCTCAGAATGACACAAGCAACAGCCGGTCGCTCAGAATGACACAGGTAACAGCCGGTCGCTCAGCATGACACAGGTAACAACAGGCGTAAACTGCGTAACTTCTGTCACTTACTTACCAGCAGCCACTAGCAAAAAATGAACGCTAAAAAACTTTTTCCTTTTCTTATGTTGTTTGTCCTGGCGGCTTTTGTGTTGGCGGCTTGCCAGCCTGATGAAGAGCTGCCCACGGAGCTGCCTACAGAACCTGCTGGCATTCCGCCAGCAACGAATACCCCCCAGCCCGAGACACAACCCACCCCAACCATAACAGAAACCGCCCCCTCGCCCACACCGGAAGCGACCGAGGTCTTTTACGTTCCGGGCGAATCCATCATGGGCATCGAGATTTCCGGGAGAAAGTTCGACGTGCAGTTTGCGGCGCTCACGGATGCCGGCGCGGTGTGGACCCGGCGTAACGCGCTGCGCTGGGCGCTGGTGGAACCCACTCCGGGTGAACGCAATTGGGCCGCCGCGGCCGCGCTGGAAGAGGAATTCAAGCGGGCCTCCGAAGCCGGTATCAACCTGATCCTGATCGTGCGCGACACACCAGCATGGGCACAGAAAGAGGCCGGTATCGCCTGCGGCCCGGCAGCGCCCGACAAGTTGGAGGCTATGGCCGCATTCATGTACGACGTGGTGGCCCGCTACAGCCAGCCCCCCTACAATGTCAAATTTTACGAAATCTGGAACGAGCCGGACGTTGATGTTCACTCGATCAAACCGACCAGTGTGTTCGGCTGCTGGGGGGATAAAAGCGCACCGTATTATGGCGGGCAATACTACGCCGAGATGCTCAAAGTCGTGTATCCCCGGGTCAAGGCCGCGGACCCGCAGTCCGATGTGATCATCGGCGGCTTGCTGCTCGACTGTGACCCGAACAACCCGCCCGAACTCGAAGCCGGTAAATTCAAAGATTGTTCTTCCGCCCGTTTCCTGGAGGGTATTCTGGTCAATGGCGGTGGCGATTACTTCGACGGGATCAGCTTTCATGCCTATGATTTTTACGCCGCGGAGGCTATCCCGGGCGGCGGCGGGTTCGGCAACCTGAACTGGGGCAGCGGCTGGGCGCTCAACGGCTTAATCCCGGTCGTAGTGCCCAAAGCGCGTTTCATCAAAAACGTGCTCGAACAATATGGAGTCACCGGAAAATATTTGCTCAACACCGAAACCGGGCTGATTTGCGGGCGCGACGGGTCCGAGCCTCCCTGCCAGAGCGATGAATTCGTGCGATCCAAAGCCTATCACATCGCCAAATCGTATGCTGCGGCGCTGGCCGAGGGCCTGCGCGCCAACTTGTGGTACAGCATGTTTGGATGGCGGGCTTCAGGGTTGATCTCCAAACAAGATGGCACACCAAACGCAGCCTATACCGCCTACCAGTTTGCGGCCAGCCAGTTTTCGGAAGCGGTCTTCCAGAGAGAGGTAACAGAGTTGCCCGGGGTGATCGGCTACGAGTTCGTCAGGCGCGAGGCCACCTTTTGGGTCTTATGGTCGCTGAAAGGGGATTTGATAGAAGTAACCCTACCCGACATGCCAACTGCCAGCTACGACGTTTTCGGAACACCGCTGGCTGCGGAGAAGCAGTTTTTCGTCGATGCGGCTCCGATTTATGTGGAGTGGACGCAGTAAGTTACTACGGCAAAGCCCTCGCGGCTATCAGCAGGTTGGTGCGAGCCAGCCTGCTGATTTTTTACCCCGATCTTTGGATAAAAGCCCCTCTTTGCAATAGTGTTGCGAAACCCCACAGGGACTACCGGCCCTGAACCATGCACTGAGCCGAAGTCGAAGTGACCAGCGAAGGGCCTGCCCTGAGAGTGCGGTAAAAGTCAAGGGCGAAAAAAAGCCTGAAAGAGCATCTTCAAAAAGCAATACTTACCCGGACCTGCAAACAACGCAGATAAAGCGGCAGGCCAG
>JALUWE010000426.1 GCA_027019845.1 Anaerolineales bacterium
TTGTAAAAGTGCTAAAATGTTCATCATGGGCTTCCTGTAGCAGTTATGTTTGTGGTGAACACAACTTTACTACAAGAAGCCCCACTTAACTTATTTTTTGGCGAAGGTATTGACCCAATTACCCATTTACTCAATTTCCAACCCCAAACGCAAGCTCCCACCTCGAACCCCATGCACATCCTCCTCCTCGTCGCCCGCGGCGAAGCCGTGCGCAACTTCCTGTACTCCGACACCCTGCCGGTGCTGGCCCAAAACGCCCGCGTCACCCTGCTGTCCCTGGTAGACCACGGCGAAGTGATCGACCGCGTCCGCCCCTACGTCGAGCGTATCCTTCCCCTGCCCGAGTGCCCGGAACACCCGCTCACCACCTACTTCCGCACCGTGGCCCACAACGCGCACT
Organism: Anaerolineales bacterium; assembly: GCA_027019845.1. Lineage (GTDB taxonomy): Bacteria > Chloroflexota > Anaerolineae > Anaerolineales > JABWBV01 > JALUWE01. The sequence continues at coordinate 401 of JALUWE010000426.1, forward strand.
TCCGCTGGCTGTGGAGCGCAGCCGTCCAATACTACTGGGGCCTGCACGACGCCAGAGCCAAAACCCCCCGCCAAAAATTCAATCGCCTGCTGCTCAAAGCCCTGGCGCGCACCTTCGCCAACCGCCCCTCGCTGCGCCTGCTCACCCGCATCGACCGCGCCCTCAGCTGGTACCTGCGCCCCACCCGCCAGTTCGACGCCCTCTTCCAGGAGCTGCAACCCGACCTGGTTTTCAACTGCTCCCACATCCACGGCCCCCAGGCCGACCTGCCCGTGCGCGTCGCCCACCGCCTGGGTATCCCCACCGCAACATTCGTCTTCTCCTGGGACAACCTGACCTCCCGCAGCCGCATCTTCGCGCCCTACCACTACTACCTGATGTGGAACCAGGGAATGAAAGAGCAACTCCTGGCGCTGTACCCCGAGCTGAAGCCCGAACAGGTCTTCGTCACCGGCACCCCCCAATTCGACTACCACTTCAAACCCGAGTTTTGCCTGCCGCGCGGCGAACTGTGCGCCCGCCTGGGCATCGACCCTGCCCGCCCCTTCGTGCTCTACACCACCGGCCTGGACACCGACTTCCTCGACGAACACAAGTTCATCGAAGCGGTCATCCGCTTCATCCGAGAACCGGACCTCGACCCCCAACCCCAACTGGTGGTGCGCACCTACGTCAAAGGCACCAGCCCCGAAGTGCGCGCCCTCGCCCGTCAGGACCTTCCCGGCGTGGTCTTCCCCCCTGTCCTGTGGGATGAACAATGGATGATGCCCCTGTACGAAGACCTGTCCATCTACACCAGCCTGCTGCACCACTGCGCGCTGGGCATCAACGCCGCCTCCACCGTCTCGCTGGAACTGATGATGCTCGACAAACCGGTCATCAACCTCGGCATGGAACCACCCGGAAGCCGCCTGCCGCACTACGCCCGTTTCTCCCGCCATGTGGAATACGAACATTACCGCCCGGTCGCCCAGAGCGGCGGGGTGATGGTCGCCCGCTCCCTCGACGACCTGCGCGCCATGATCCGCCGCGGCCTGACCGACCCCGCCGCAGACAGCCCGGCGCGCAAAGCCTTCATCCAACAAATGATGAACGGCACCCTGGACGGCAACTCCGGCCAGCGGGTTGCAGAGCGCTTGCTTCGCTTAGCAAACCAGTCCGATAAAGACCGATCATGAAACCTGCCCTGGTAATGATTATTTCACCCTCATATTCGGGTTCAACCCTACTCACGCTATTGATAGCGGCACATCCGGATGTGGTGACAATCGGAGAGCGAAAGAAATTCTATGAAAAAATGATCGCGCCCTCGAACCGTGG
>JALUWE010000427.1 GCA_027019845.1 Anaerolineales bacterium
GACGAGGCAGGTCGCCCCGACGAGGCCGGTCGCCCCGACGAGGCCGGTCGCCCCGACGAGGCCGGTCGCCCGACGGCAGGTCGCCCCGACGAGGCCGGTCGCCCCGACGAGGCCGGTCGCCCCGACGGCATCAATGTAAGGGCGACCGGCAGGTCGCCCTTACATTTTCTCCCAACTGCTCAAAATTTTCGATAAAAATGCGGTTGACAGGAAGCGCAAACCTGCGCTAAAATCTTTCCATTACGATGGCAGGGTATTTGCTGAAGCTGGGAAGGTTCAACCGGTAAAAGTAGTTTAGAACGTGCAAGGGTGGCTTTAGCCATTTACTTTCAGGGAACGGTTTTTGGACAACGAAATTCATCTCTCACAACGATGCCTACTGGTCACCAGAAGGGAATTTTGCCGTCTCTTCTCAGGCGGTCGAAACACCAAAGGTCGGGATAACGTGCGGGGAGTTTCCTGACACAACCTGAGGCACTCTGTGCTTGCGGGGCATCGGATTGCTTACAATACTTTTGATAGACAGGAGGACAGATGGAAAGAGAAATCAACGTTTATCACTTCGCTCTGGCCGGTCTGCTGCACGACATCGGCAAGTTCGCGCAGAGGGCGGGAGAACAGGTGCAGGATGAATGGCGGGAGGGCAAAACACAAGCCGATTTCAAATACCAGCACGCCCTGCACACCTGGCACTTCATCAACAAGTATGTGCCGAAGGCTTTTGGCGTGGGCGTGCTGGCGGCCTATCACCACCGCCCGCAGAACCCCGCTCAGCAACGTATCCGCCTGGCCGATCAGCTCTCGGCAGGCGAGCGCGATTCGGGGAAAGACCTCGACGACAGCGACCGCCAGACGCACCACAAGCAACTGCATCCTATTTTTACGCGCCTGGAACTGGACGAGGGGGCGCATCCCAACCCGGATGGTTTGTTCCTTCCACTCAAACCGCTGACGCTGGATGTCATCTTCCCGCAGGAGGACCCCTTGCCGGAAGGCAAAGTCTGGCAGGCTTACAAGGCGATGTGGGATGCGTTTTGTACAGAAGCAGAGCAGTTGCAATCCCTGCCGCTGGAAGCCTACGTGGAGGCCATGCAGGCGCTCTTGCAGCGTTACACCTGGTGCGTGCCATCGGCTTATTTCAACGCCGTGCCGGATGTCTCGCTCTACGACCACAGCCGCATGACCGCTGCGCTGGCGGTCTGTCTGAGCGATTTTAATGACGCGGAAATTGAAACCCTGACCCGCGACTGGCAGGCGGAGGGCGGCGAGCACTGGGAGAAACCGGTCGCCCTGCTGGTGGGCGGCGACATCTCCGGGGTGCAGAATTTCATTTACACCATCAGCAGCAAGGGGGCGGCCAAAGCCTTGCGCGGGCGGTCTTTCTACCTGCAACTGCTCACTGAAGCAGTGCTGCGCTTCGTGTTGCGCGAGCTCGGTCTGCCCTACACCAACGTGATCTACAGCGGCGGCGGGCATTTCTTCCTGCTGGCGCCGCTTTCGGCCAGAGAAAAACTGCCCGAAATCCAGGCCGCCATCAGCCGCAAACTGCTGGCGCACCACGGCGCAGCGCTCTACCTGGCGCTGGGCAGCGCCGAAGTGCCGCTTTCCGGATTCCAGTTGGGCGCATTCACCGACCACTGGGACGCCATGCACACAGACCTGCAGCAGGCCAAATCGCGCCGCTATGCCGAACTGGGCGCGGAGATGCACGAACGGGTGTTCTCCGTGCCGGAAGACGGCGGCGGGGATAAGCATTGCGCGGTCTGCGGGGCGGACGATGTCAAACTGAGCAAATGGAAAGAGGAGAGCGACACGGAAACGCAGATGATTTGCTCCCAGTGCCGCTCCTACGTGGAAAAATTGGGGGCGGACTTGCCCAAAGCCGCTTACCTGCATTGGCGCTGGAGCGAGCCGCAAGATACATCCCGCAGCACTTTCGCCGCGGCGCTGAAAGCCTTTGGTGCGGAGGTCAAAATTATCAAAACGGGCGAGAAAGTCGAAACCGCTCCCGGCGATACGCTCTGGGCGCTGGATGATCCCCAAAACGGCTGGCCGCAGGGAAGCGAAGCCGCCGCCCGCTGGTTGCGCTATACTGTCAACCAGATTCCGATGGACGGAGGGCAGCCGGTCACGTTTGATAAATTGCAAGAGAAATGTCAGAGTGGCTTCGAGCGGCTGGGCGTAGTTCGCATGGATGTGGACAACCTGGGCGACGTGTTCAAGGATGGCTTCAAGCGCAAGAAACCGGATGGCAGCGAAGAGAACATTGCCACCCTTTCCCGCCTGTCGGCGCTCAGTTCAGCCATGTCGCTCTACTTCGAAGGCTGGGTCAAACGGATCATCGCAAAGGATGGCCGGAATGCCCTGGTGTACGCGGTCTACGCCGGCGGCGATGACGTCTTCCTGCTCGGCCCCTGGGACGTGATGCCGGATGTGGCGCTGGATATCGCCGGTGAGTTCAGAGACTACACAGGCAAGCATCCCGCCCTGCACCTGAGCGGTGGGATGGCTTTCATCGGCGGCAAGTACCCGGTTTATCAGGCGGCGGAGGATGCCGGCGAAGCCGAAGGGATTGCAAAGGCGCGCAAAATCGAAGAAGATGGCAAGGTCATCGAATCGAAAAACGCCTTCGCTTTTCTTAATACCGCCTGGCGTTGGGATGAGTTTGAGAGCCTGAGGGCAAAACAGGAAAAACTGGTTGAATTGGTCGAAGGCACCGAAGAAGCCGGCGGCGGCCCGAAGTCCATTCTGATGCGGCTGCGCTCGCTGGCGCAGATGGAGAGCGAAGCCGCCCGCGGCCAAAAGCGCCCCGTCTGGGGCCGCTGGATGTGGATGGCGGCCTATCACCTGACGCGCGCCGCGGAGCGCAACGAAAAGAAAAACAACCTTGCTCTGGCAAAGGAATTGCGCGATATGCGCGATGAGTTTGAGAAAAATGAATATCGTGATTTACCCCAGTGGGGCGCGGCCGCCCGCTGGGCGCAGTTGCTGCTGAGGAAAGGGAAATGACGGCATCTCAAGATTTTCCAGGAGTGGAGTGGTTCTTGCACGTCGCGGCCAATTGGACAGAAGGCCCCCGATTGGATTTTAAGCAAGGGCTGCTCAGTCTCTATGCAAGTGAAGAAGAATTGGAAAAATGGGATGTCAACAGGAAGCAAGGCGATTTGATTAAAAAAGGTGAGGCCGCTCGCGATATTATCGCTTTTGCAAACGTGGCCAGGCGTACAGGCAAGCCTTGCTGGATAGTTTTCGGTGTGAACGACAAAGATCGTAGTCTTTTTTACGACCTCAGGAATGATTACCCTACACGCCAGAAGCCTAAACACCGCGCACAGTTCGAACGAAAAAGCCTGACAGCACAGCAGGAGGAAATAGCACAACAATATTGCAACTTGGCCAAGGAATGGATAGAACCGCCCCCGAGATTGAAGTATGGTTTTGGTGAAGTCAACGGGAAACTGGTTGCTTGCCTAAAAATACTCCCATCTCCCAAAAAACAACCTTTTCGCCTGAAAAGAGATGCGTTGGCTAAAAAAAGTCGACTCTATCCCGCAGGAACGGCTTTTATACGTTATGGTGAGTCAACCGTCCCGGTGGACGTTGACGACTTAGACGAATTGATTTTTGCTCGTACGCCTTATCTCGCAGAAGATGACTGGAAACGAATGATTTCCCCGTTGCAACAAAATCCTGTTTTTGAAAATGCATGGGCTGCAATTCGTGAGTTCTCCATCCTGGATGCAGACAATCAGGACGCCTTGGAAGTGCTTGACCTTTTGAATTCAAATGGGTATAAGCACATTGCAGTTGTTGGGCCAGCAGGATCAGGAAAATCGGTATTGCTGCATGCGTTCGCCTATGAGTTAGCGGTGCGTCACAATCTGGATGATTTAACGTATCGGAAATACTTTGCCCAAAAAATAACAAACGATGAGTTTTCAAGTCTGGAAGACCTGGAAGTTATTCCGCGGCATCCCATACCGGTTTTTGTCCATTTGCGCGGGCGCTTTGATACACTGGACGTTTTTAAACAAGCCGTACTTATGGAAATGGGATTGCGGACAAATGTTGATGCCCAAATAGACTATGCCTTGGATGATTATTTCCGCATTCCCAATTCCAGGTGGGTATTAATACTGGACGCGCTGGATGAAGTACAAAATCTTGAAGAATCTTTCGGACCTTCTCTTGAACAGTGGCTGAAATTGCTTCCGGAGAACGTGCAGGTCGTGATTTCCCAGCGGCCAGTTGTTGAGCATGGTGCAGATTACGTTGTTCAAATCGCAAAATTGAGCATTGAGCGATGCAAGACGTTATTGCAGATCAAACAGAGGAGCCTTGTGACGGAGCATGGTGTCGAAGAATCTGAGGCCGAGAAGATGGTGGAAAACGCCATCGACCTGCTGGACAACCATCAGGAAATGCACGATGTTCTTTTTTCGCCACGCGCTGTAGATGGACTGGTATATAGCCTTATGGGCATTGATCCCGGCATGTCTTTGGAAGAAGAGGAACAGTATGAAGAAGAGACCGAATCAGCATCGCATGGGGGCGCGGATGGAGATGTTCGAGGTTTTGAAAATGACAATGTCACTGAGAGTGTTGATATAGAATTACCTTTTGTGCCAGAAGATGAGATCGCAAGCGAAGGTGGGGAGATCCCCAATGATGAAATGGGTCAAGTTGATATCGCAAACGACGACAACGATGAAAGGGATGTAGTTGACGAAAGGCTGCCATCTTCTGTAACCCTTTATGCAAAAGTCGTGGATTATATTCGCGAACAGGAGAAAGAACGCCAGAAGATAAAAGGGCTTGACCCTGATAGTGCTCTAGATAAAGCCACCGGCGAATTAGAGACATTAGCTTGGGAAAAAGACTGGGATAGCGAAATATTTACGTGGCGTGGCAAGTGGAAAGGCATTCTATCTGATAAAGGGTTGCGCTGGAATAGTTATTTAGGTTTGCTGAATCGTGTGAGAAATGAGCGATTTCGTTTTCTCTCGTTAAGGTTCATGGCGTTTTGCGCCGCCAACTATAGCGCACGAGGCGTTATAGAAAACTATCTGGATGAAGATGTTGTTATCGATGTCATCAGGAAAAAGCAACAGGAGACAGCAACAAAGCAAGTACGTGATTGGCTCACCCATCTACTTCGCGATAATGGGCGTGAAATTTCTTTCCAAGTTGAGGAGGTATGACCATGTCTATCCAAACCATCATCACCCAGGACCAGACCGGACAGGAACTGGTCCAATTTGCCGAGCGGACAGCACAACGTCTGGTCAAAGACGGCCTGACACGTTCCCAAATCCGCAACATCTTCACTGAAGTGCGCAAGATAGAAGCGCTATGGGAAATTGACCAGAACAAAGCCGTGCGCCGGTTGTCCATGCTCAAACCAAAACTTGATTACCAGACCGCTCGCCAACGACACGTCAAGGGTTTGCAGGATGTGTTGACGCAGGCCATTGATGTAGTTATCCAGGCCGAAGGAAGGGAGCGTAACGAACGCTTCCAGCGATTTATGGAGCTGTTTGAGGCAATTCTGGCATATCACCGCTCCAAGGGCGGACGCAACTAACTAAGAAGGAGAATAAACCATGACCGACAAGACTATCACCCTCTACGGACGCGTGTTCATCGAAGCGACCATCGAGGCCAAGACCGGCCTGCACATTGGTGGCTCTGGCTCTGACCTGGAAATCGGCGGGCTGGACAAGGAAGTCATCCGCAACCCGCTGACCAAGAAGCCGTATATCCCCGGCTCCAGCCTGCGCGGCAAGATGCGCTCGCAGATGGAGAAACTGCTCGGCCTGCCGCAAAACCGAAAAATCGGCCAAGTCACCATCCACACCTGCGCGGATGAATCCGAGTTCAGGAAAAACGGCAGCTGCCCGGTATGCACCGTCTTCGGCGTGCCCGCTGAGATGGATTACGACAATCACACCCGCCTGGTGGTGCGCGATGCCGAATTGACGGAGGACAGCGCCCAGAAACTTGCTGATGCCCGCACCGACCTGCTCTACGCCGAACTGAAGACCGAGGTCGCCATCGACCGCGTGACCAGCGCGGCCACCCCGCGCACCATGGAGCGCGTCCCGGCCGGCGCGGAGTTCGGCCCCACCGAACTGGTCTTCAGCATCTACGGGGCCGCGGATTACGACCGGTTGAAAACCGTGATTGATGCCCTGCAACTGGTGGAGGACGATTACCTGGGCGGCTCCGGCTCACGCGGCTACGGCAAGGTGGAATTCACAAACATTAAGGTCTATGCCCGCAACGGCGACGATTACAGCGACAAAAAGGAATTTAAATCCTTTGGCAGCGTGCAGGAATTGGCGGACGCCTTCGGCGATCTGAAAACCTGGCTGCAAACCGCCGTTCCTGCTCAATAAGGAGGCTCCCCATGCAACTGCAAACCTGGAAAATCCAGGGGCGCGCCTTCCACTTCGGGGAGCACGGCATCGGGCAGGAGGTTAGCCGCCTGACCTGGCCTTCGGACAGTCTGTACGCGGCGGTGTTGGCCCGGCTGGCGTTACTGCACGGCGACGATGCGGTTAAAGCCTGGGTGGGCACGGCAGATACACCCAAAGCGCCCCCCTTCCTGCTCACCTCCACTTTCCCCTATGCCGGGAACGTGCGCTTCTTCCCCGTCCCGCTGGCCGCCCTGCGCTGCGAGCCGCCGGAAGGAGCGCGCCACAAAGACCTGAAGAAAGCGCGCTTCGTCTCCGAGAAAATCTACCGGCGGCTGCTGAACGGCGAGACGCTGGCCGACGTGTTCGGCGAGGTCAAGCGTCTGCACGGGGAAACTGTCTGGGTGCTGGAAGACGAGATCGCGGCTTTGCCGGTGCAAAAGGATGGGCGCACCGGGAAAGTGCTTCCGGTGGAGACGCGTCGCTTTTGGACGATGGAAAAACGCCCGCGCGTGGCCGTCGGGCGCGCCCCCAACAACAGCAATTTGTTCCACGTCGGCGCGGTGCATTTCGCGGAAGATTGCGGTCTGTGGTTCGGTGTGCAGTGGTTGAACACTGAGGACACTAGGAACGCTGAAGGCGCTGAGGACACTGAGGCAACATTGAAAGATTTGCTGGCGGACCTGGGGGATGCCGGGCTGGGTGCGGAGCGCACCAGCGGCTACGGACAGGCGAAAATAGAAAAAGATGCCTCGCTGGACTTGCCTGATCCCGCTCAGAATGACGCGTGGACCACACTCAGCCGTTACATCCCCGCCGAAGACGAAATCCCGGCCCTACAAGCCGCCGCGGCGGCCTATCAGGTGGCGCGCGTCGGCGGCTGGATGGACGGACGCGGCCTGCGCCGTCGGGCGGCGACTCTGCTCACCGAAGGCGCGGTGCTCGGCCCGCTGGATAAACCGGCCCCCTGGGGCAGCGCCGTAGATGTGCGGCCACAGCCCAACGATGCAGACGATTTCACCCCGCTCAAGCATCCCGTTTGGCGGCTGGGCTGGACCGTGGCAGTGGGGATCACTGGAAACATTGAGCAACACTGAGGCACTGATGAGTGCGTATCCTGATGATCGTTATCCCCTCTCCGCGCTGACGGGCAAGATCATCACCGCAGCAAAGGTTGTTCGTCAGGAACTGGGGCCGGGATTCAACGAGGTCTTGTATCAGCGTGCTCTGGCCCTCGAGTTGCCTGCTCACGGCGTCGAATTTACTCGCGAAGTTTGGATTGATGTGTACTACAAAGACCAGCGAATCGGCCGCAAGCGGGTGGATTTTGTCGCTGGCGATGCCACAGGTAACGTTATGGTTGAGATCAAGGCAAAATCAGCCCTGGAACCGGTCGACTTTATGCAAACGCTATCCTATCTCAAGGCTTCCGGGTTCAAGATTGGGCTGCTGATCAACTTCGGCGCGGCGAAACTGGAAGTGAAACGGATCGCGAACTAGGAGCACTGGGAGCACTGGGAACACTGAGGCACTGAGAACACTGGGAACACAGACAGTGACATCAGCGCCCCTCTGTGCCTCAGTGATCCAAACCATGAC
>JALUWE010000428.1 GCA_027019845.1 Anaerolineales bacterium
GGTCAGCGTCTGCCACTCGAAGCGGTTGTCCTGATAGAGAAAACTGAACCGCTCGCTGGTGAACACCTGCCCCCCCTCCAGCGTGACCGCAAACCAATAGGCCACCTCGGAAAACGCCCGCACCGCTGCGGTGGAGAGATCATGCTGGTACACGGCCAGCCCGCTTTCGTCCAGCCTGGCTACCCCGGACAGCGCATTGGGCATCTCCGGCGACTGGAAGAACACACGCACCTCTTCGATGGGGGACTCGGACTGCACACTGGCCCGGAACGTGATCTGCTGCCCGAACGTATAGGCCACCCCCAGATCGGTCACCACGGTCGCGGCTTGGGCCTGTCCGGGCCGGGCCGCGGCGAAATACACCCCCATCAAGATCAAAAACAGAATGCCTCGTGCGCGCACCTCAACCTCCCAGATAGGCCAGCAAAGGTGTCAGCGTGAGCGGGCTGAGCATTGTGGTGGTGAACACCACTCCGGTTACAAAAGCAGGCTCCACGTCGAACTCCGAGGCCAGCACGGTGGTCATCACTGCGGTGGGCATGGAGGCCTCCAGCACCCCGGCCTGGCGGGAAGGGCCGGCCATGCCGAGCAAGGCCGCCAGCCCCAGCGCCACCGCGGGGGAGGCCAGAAGGCGCAGCGTGTTGGCAACCGCCAATCCCAACGCTTTCCCACTCCAGCGGGCGCGTTGCAACAGCAGCCCCAGCAGCACCAGCATGGTCGGAATGGCCGCGTTGGAGAAAACGTCCACCGTGCGCGCCACGGGTAAAGGCAGTTCCCAGTTCATACGGATGAAGATCACCGCCAGCAAAACCGCGTAGATGGCCGGCACTTTGAGCAGCCCGGCCAGCGCCTGGCGGTAATCCGAGCGTCCCAGAGAGGCCACATACACCCCGGCCGTATTGGCAATGATACCACTGGCTACGAAATACAGGCTGGCGTGTGCCAATCCGGTCTCACCAAAGGCAAACAAGCTGACCGACAGGCCAAAGTTGCCCGCGTTGGGCAGCACAGAGGTCAGCAGTACGGCCACCATCATCCGGCGGCTGAAGCGCAACCCGCGCCCGATCAGCCATGCCAGCCCCCCTACCGCGGCCATCTGCACCGCGGTAAAGCCGAACATCCGAATTATATCCCCATTCCCCAACTGGTTGCGAGTCAACAAACTAAAGATCAGCGCAGGGCTGAAAACATAAAAAACCACCCGCGAAAGCGCGCGTGGCTCGATCTCGACCAATCGTCCCAGCACGTAGCCCGTGCCGGTTGCCAGGAAAATGGGCAGCAGGTTGTTGGCAAAAAGGGACAGCAGCGAACCCAAGGTCAAAAGCCCCCGGCGTCGTCGTTGATTTCGTGCAGCGAACTGAGGTCGTCTTCGCTGAAGTCGAAGAGCGGAAAAGACAGGAATTCTTCGTTGAAGGCCAGGTTGTCCAGCGCGGCTTCGAGGTGTTCGATTTCCTCCGGGTCTTCCGAGAGGTCGAGTAAGGCTTCCAGGGCTTCGGCCACACCCTCGCCGCCGATTTGGGAGAGCGACCAGATGGCGGCCATGCGCACCTCCGCGTCCGCGTCGTCCAACAAATAGCGGAGTGTGGAAACCGCGGCTTTGATCTCCAGCTCGCCCGCGGCGCGGGCCGCCTCCATGCGGATGCGCGGGTTGTGACTGTCCAACATTTCCAGCACGTCGTTGTGCCAGCGTTGGTTGTACGAGCGTCCCATGGCGAACAGCGCGCTGGCGATCCACTCATCGTCGTCGGAGAGGAACGCGTTTTCGATCAGACCGGTCACTTCGGGGCGACCCGAAAAGCCGAGGGCCTCCAGCGCGCGGCGGCGCACCAGTGGATGCTCGTCCCCCCGCACGGTTGCCAGCAGGCGTTCTTCGATCTCGCGAAGTGTGTGTTCGGGGATTTTTTCGCATTCCCCTAAATAGACAAAATGCCCCAACGCGGACCCCGCGCCGGCGCGCACGCGTTCGTCCTCGTCGTTTTCCAGCATGTCCAGCAGCACGTGTTCGAGATTGGGAGAATCCTCGTCCCACAGCAGCCGGATGGAAACCAGGCGCACCTCGGGGTCGCTGTCCTGCAAACCGATGCGCGCCACTGGCTCGTAGCACAGCAACGGATCGGCCTCGGCGAACAACTCCAGGTCCTGGATCAGGGCACGACGGCGGCGGGCCGGGATGTCATTCCAGTGTTTTGCCAACAGCTCGCGCTCCTCCCCCTCCAGGCCGGATAGGCGATACAGATTGATGGGTTTCAGGATATGTTTTTCATCCAACAGGGCTTCCAAAACCTGCTGGAAAGGGAGTTGGGCCGGATCGAGCATGGGGGATGGTTATTTGCTTGCCTGTTTGTTTCTTGACTGAACACTGAACACTGAACACTGAACACGAGGCCAGATGGCTTACAGCTTGCGCTAAAAATCCGCCGGGTTGACGAAGTCCTGGACATTGATGTAGATCATCAGCAGGATCAGCATGGCGAAGCTGACCAGGTTGATCGCGTTTTCGTAGGTGGGTGGGATGCGGCGGCGCAAAATAAGCTCCGGCAGCGTGAAAGCGATACGCCCGCCATCCAGGGCCGGGATGGGCAGCAAGTTGAGCAGGCCGAGCGAGATGGAGATCGAGGCGAAGAAGAACAGGGTGTTGACGCCCGCGGGGGTCTCCGAAGCCGCGTCCGCTTCACGCACCGTCTGAAACATATCGTACATGCCTTTGTAGCCCACCAACCGCGCCTGTTCCGGGGCAATGGTGCCCTCGATGATGCGGGCCGGCAGGGTGAGAATTTGCACCACTTGATCGTAGACCGCCACCGTGCCCAGACCGAGTGCCTGCCAGGGGGTTAGCGGGACAGAGGGATGGCTGAACAGGATGCCAATAGCACCCTCGCCGGGGGGTGGATCGGCGCGCGGCACCAGGGTCACTTCCCCGATCTGGTCTCCTCTGCGGTAAACGATGCGGGTCTCTTGTTCTACATTCTTGGCGATCATTTCCCGTAAGATGTCCGGGCTGTCTATGGGTTGGCCGTTGATTTCGGTGATCATGTCGCCGGGTTGCAGCCCGGCTCGCGCGGCGGGGGAGTTTTCAGCCACGTCCACGATCTCGATCCGGCTGGTATCCGGCATACCGATTCGGGCGAAGATGATGGTAAACAGGATGGCCGCGGTAAGGAAGTTGGCGACCGGCCCGGCCGCGAGGACCACGATACGTACCCACGGGCTGGACGCGGCCAGCCCACCCGGTACCTCGGGGTCGTTTTCCCCCTTGGGGCGCACGAATCCGCCCAGCGGGATCCAGTTGAGCGAAAAAATTGTGCCTCCGGCTTTGAACAGAGTGACCGCGCGGGGCGGGAAACCCAAACCGAACTCTTCCACCTCCACCCCCAGAAGTTTGGAGGCGATGAAGTGCCCGAGTTCGTGTACGATGATCAGCACGGCAATCGCGCCGATGAAAATGAGCAAGTTGTTGATGTCCATAACCAGACCTTATCTGCTATCTATATGGAATGTCACCACCCTGATTATATCCCGTCCAGGTTCACAAGCCAATAAGAAATTTATTAACGGGGTTCAGCGCCTGGGCAGAACTTACGCAGTTCATGTCAGCTATTGCTTGCGTCATTCTGAGCGACCAAGGGGAGCGAAGAATCTCGCTTGCGATGGGGGAGATTCTTCGGGCAGTGCGTGCCCTCAGAATGACCGGGGACCGGGGACGGGGGACCGGCGCGTGGTTATTGGTGGTCGGGGCGACCGGCCGGTCGCCCCGACGGTTGGTCGCCCCGACGGTTGGTCGCCCCTCGGCAATGGCGGGGGAGATTCTTCGGGCACTGCGTGCCCTCAGAATGGCAAAGGTTGTGTGTCATTACGACAGGGCTTATGTAGGTGTTCGTAATGGCACAAACCTGTACTGGATTTCATCAGCTGCGTAAGTACTGCCCTGGGAGGTTCTGGAGAGAGCGCGGGTTGTTTGATGCCGCGGGTTCATCCAGCAGCCGCGCTGCGCCGCCTGGGGTGGCGGTGAGCACCTGTTCCACGCCGGGGATCGCCTTGAGCCGGTGGACGATCTCGGGATGATGTTCGTGCAGGCAGATCACGTGAACGTTCGGGCCGGCGTCGATGGTGTAGCAGGCCGACAAGCCCTCTGCCCGCCAGCGTTCCACCGCGCGCATCACGGCCAGCGTGGCCGGCAGCCAGTAGAGCAGCCGCGGCGAGGAAGTCATCATCACCGCGTGCATCAGGTTGGAGTCCAGTTCTACCACTTCGGCGAAGGCCTCGAAATCGCGTTCCAAGATGGCCTGGCGGCAGATGTCCAGCCTGCGGGGTGCGTCTTCCAGACGGGCGGCCTGCAAAGGGCTGGTTGGGGCCAGGGCGTGCCCGTGGGTGGAGCCGGTGGTTTTGTGGCGGGTGCTGACTACGGCGACACAATCCACCAGGTGCCAGTGATCGGGGGGGGCAATCGAGAAGGCGTAGGAGTCCTCGTGGGTGGTCCCCGCCTGCCATTCCACGAAGCCGCCTGGCACCGAGCGGCAGGCGGACCCCGATCCGGTGCGCGCCAGGCGGGAGAGTGCGGGTTCGTCGAGGGCCAGCCCGGCGGCCGCGCTGGCTGCCAGCGCCAGGGCTGCGTACGCGGAGGCCGAGGAGGCGATGCCCGCGGCGGTGGGGAAGTTGTTCGCGCTGACCACTTCCGCGCGGGCGCGCGTCCCGGCCATTTCCCGCACCCGGTCCAGCAGCCGGGCAACGCGCGCCCGCGCCGCCTCCGCGGCCGGTTGCCCGTTGAGGGTCAGCGTGTCCGCGCTCAGGTTGGAGTCGAAGCGCACGCGGGTACGGGTCTCCAGCCCGGCCAGGTTCATGGAAATCGAGCCGCTGGCGGGAATGCGTAACTCGTGGTCGCGATTGCCCCAGTATTTGATGAAGGCAATATTTGGATTGGCAAAAGCGGTGGCTGTTCTTTCGGTGGTATCGGACATTGGAAGCATACTTGGGTGATTTTCAATAGAAATCTTACCCCGCACGTCAGGCAATTCGATCATCTGTCTGCGTGTATCTGGCCTAAACTGTTCCCCGATTTTAGCACAAACCGCGCTCTGTATGCGCTTTCGGCAGGGGGAACAGCGGGTTCACCTGCCTTCATCGCACCTCAGCACCGATTTGCCCCCCTCATTTGATACAATTTGGTATCCACACTTTGGATTGGATGTCTGATGAACCCTGCCCTCAAAATCGTCATCCCCATGGCCGGTTTCGGCACCCGGATGCGGCCGCATACCTGGAGCAAGCCCAAGCAGCTGATCCAGATCGCCAACAGCACCATGCTCGGCCACGTGCTCGACATGCTGGGCACCCTGCCCGCTGAGATGCCTCGCGAACTCATCTTCATCCTCGGCTACCTGGGCGAACAGGTGCAGGAGTACATGGCACGGGAGTACCCCGGCCTGCACGTCCACTACGTCTGGCAGCGGGAGATGAGGGGGCAGTCGCACGCCATTTACCAGTGCAAACACCTGCTGGGCGGGCCGATGTTGATGGTGTTTGCCGATACGTATGTGGACACGGACCTGGGATTCTTGGCGGATGAGGGCGCGGAGGCGGTGGCCTGGACCAAAGAGGTGCCCGACCCCCGGCGTTTGGGCGTGGCCGTACTGGACCCGCACGGGTGGGTGCGCGGTTTGGTCGAGAAGCCTGCCACCACGGAAAACAAGCTGGCGGTGGTCGGCTGCTACTACTTCGCGGATTCCCTGGCCCTGCTGGCGGCTATCGAAGAGCAGATGCGCCGGGATGTGCAGCTCAGGGGTGAGTATTTCCTGGCCGACGCGGTCAACATCATGTTGGCGCGCGGGCTGCGGATGCGGGTGCAGCCGGTGGGGGCCTGGCTGGACGCGGGCACGCCGGAGGCCACGTTGGGTATGAACCGCTGGCTGCTGGAACACGGGCGCGGTAACACGTCCGAGGCAGCCCAACGCCTGGGGATCAGCATCACCGGCCCGGTGTGGATCGATCCCAGCGCGCGGGTGGAGGCTTCGGTGATCGGGCCGCATGTCACGATTGGGGCCGGCTGCCGCGTGCGGGGGTCGGTCATCCGCAACAGCATCCTGGAGGCCGAATCCGTGGTGGAGGGGGCAATTTTGCGGGATTCGCTGGTGGGCAGAAGGGTGAAAGTGCGCGGGGTGAGGGGTATAATCAATGTGGGTGATGATGCGGTCGTCACATCGTAGGGGCACGCCGGGGGTGTTGGATGGGTGATCTGGTCGAGTGCCGTTCGGAGTACGATTATGCCGGGCGGCCTACCGCGGTGTGGTGGCAGGGGGTGCGCCTGGAGGTGGCCGCGGTGGAGGCGCAGTGGCGCACGCCGGATGGGAAGGGGTTTCGCGTCCGCACCACGGATGGGCAAGTCTTCGAAGTTTTCTATGGAGCGATGAACGATGAATGGACAATCCGACAACCATAATGCCGCCCGTTTTCTGTCCCGCCGGGTGGCTGGTCTGAAGCCTTCGGGCATCCGCAAGTTTTTCGACATCGTGGCGACGATGGAGGATGTGATCTCGCTGGGTATCGGCGAGCCGGATTTTGTCACGCCCGCGCCGGTTCTGGAGGCTGGTATCCGCTCGCTGCGCGCCGGGCACACGGGGTACACCTCCAACGCGGGCATTTTCGAGCTGCGGGAGGCGGTCTGCGCCCATCTGGAGCGGCTGTATGGCGTGCAGTACGACCCCGGCAGCGAGATCGTGATCACGGTGGGCGTTTCGGAGGCGGTGTATCTGGCGCTGACCGCCATTCTGGAGTTCGGCGACGAGGTGGTCATCCCCACGCCGTGTTTCGTGGCCTACCAGGCCGAGGTCACGTTGGCGGGCGGGGTGCCGGTGGAGGTGCCCGCGCGGGTGGAGGACAATTTCATGCCGGACGCGGCGGCCATTCGGGCGGCCATCACGCCGAAGACGAAGGTCATCTTCCTCGGCTACCCCAACAATCCGACCGGCGCGGTGGCCTCCCGCGAGGTGCTGCTGGAGATCGCCCGCATTGCGGAGGCGCACGATCTGGTGGTGCTCTCGGACGAGATTTACGACCGGTTGGTGTACGGTGTGGAGCACGTGTGTTTCCCCGCGCTGCCCGGGATGCGGGAGCGCACCATTTTACTGGGCGGCTTTTCGAAGGACTATGCCATGACCGGCTGGCGGGTGGGCTATGCGTGCGCGCCCGCGGGGTTGCTGCGGGGGCTGTTGCGCATTCACCAGTATTCGATCATGTCTGCGCCGACCACCGCGCAGGAGGCTGCGCTGGTGGCGATCACGCAGGGGGAGGAGCACGTGGCGCGGATGCGCGACGAGTACGACCGCCGGCGCAAGTTGATCGTGCCCGGGTTGAACCAGTTGGGGATGCCCACCTTCGAGCCGAAGGGCGCGTTTTACGCCTTCCCCAGCATCGCGGCCGCGGGCATGGACGGCGAGACGTTTTCGGAGCTGTTGTTGAAAGAGGAGAAGGTGGCGGTGGTGCCTGGTTCCGCGTTTGGCGCGGGAGGGGAGGGGTTCGTGCGCTGTTCGTATGCTACCGCGTATGAGCAGATCGAGGAGGCGTTGGAGCGGATGGCGCGGTTCATCCAGCGGCATGGGTGAGGGAGGATAGGGATGGGGATAGGGATAGGGATAGGGATAGGGATGGGGATAGGGATAGGGATGGGGATAGGGATAGGGATAGGGATAGGGATGAGCTACCCGCTTTATGGGATGGGAACCGGAGAAGGGGTAGCCGGGATGTTTTGAAGGAGTGAAGAAAAATGGAAGGTATTCAATATGTGGTTGATGAAAGCGGAAAAAAGACAGCTGTATTGATCGATCTCACTAAATACGGAGAGTTTTGGGAAGATTTTTACGACAGCTACCTTGCCAAACAGCGAGCAGGCGAGCCGCGCGAGTCCCTTGAGGAAGTAAAAAAGCTTCTCCGCGAACAAGGTAAGTTGCGTGAGTGATTACTCCATCACATTTGCTCGTTCGGCGCGCAAGGAGCTTGCAGCACT
>JALUWE010000429.1 GCA_027019845.1 Anaerolineales bacterium
CCCCGTCCCCGGTCGTCCGTCTCCGTCTCCCTCATCATCGCTGAGATTCTTCGCTCCCGTTCGGCAGTCACTTCGCCTTCGGCTCAGTGCATGGCTCAGGGCAAGCCCGTTGGTCGCTCAGAATGACGCAAGCAACAGCCGGTTGCTCAGCATGACACGGGTAACAACAGGCATGAACTGCGTAACTTCTGTCACTTACTTTACAGCCACTACCCAAAAACATTCCATGCCCCCTGCGACGATATGGGAGATTGCTCCGGTCTTCCGTAAGGGTGGGAGTTTACCCGCCGAAGAACTGCCGCAGGGTTTCGCCAACGGTGAATTTTCGCATGTAGGCGGCGGTGTTTTCAGGGGTGAATGGCCTGGGTTGCTGCACGAAGCGGTAGATGGCGTTGTTTTCGGTCACGTTGCGCACCACCAGCAGATCGAGCAGGCTGCTGGTGACCGGAGGCGCGGGCAACAGGGTTTCCATCAGCACCAGCACCAGCCGCAGCAACGGCATCGGGAAGCGAACCATCCAGCGTTTTGCGCCCAGGGCCTGGAGGGTGCGGCGTTCGATTTCTTCCAGGGTCAGGATTTCCGGGCCGCCAAGCTCGTATTCCTGGCCGAACGTCGCGGGATCATCCAGCACCGCGACCGCGGCCGCGGCCACATCCCCCACCCAAACCGGCTGGAAGCGGGCGTTTTCATCGCCTACGATGGGGAAGATGAGCGGGGTGAGCGGCACCAGACGGGCGAAGGTGTTGGCGAATTCGTCTTCGGGACCCCAGATCACGGAGGGGGACAGCGTGGTCCAATCCAGCCCGGAGCGCGCCACGTAGGCCTGTGCTTTGCCTTTGGAGGCGGTGAAGGGGTAAGGCAGGTCGGGAGCCGCGCCGATTTGGGAAATGTGGATAAAGCGGCGCACCCCCGCGGCTTTGGCGGCCTCCACCACATTGACCGTTCCCTGGTAGTTGATGCGCTCGTAGGTGCGTGTGCCTTTTTCGATGGCGATGGCTACAGTGTGGATCACCGCGGTAACGCCCTGCATCAGCGGGGGCAAGGTTTCCGCGCGGGTGACATCCCCCTCCATCCATTCGATGTCCAGATTTTGCAGGCGGCCCTCCCGCTCCGCCCGCGCCCGGTCACGGACCATAGCCCGGACGGGCTTCCCTGCCCGGACGAGTTGTTTGACGATGTGGCTGCCGAGAAAACCCGGCGCGCCGGTGACGAGAATCATGGGATCCTCCGATATAGAAAGGCGGGGTGCCGGGAGCAGTACATCTTCTCCTGACAGTACTTATGAGACCTCACAGGTCTACTACCACACGATGCAGGAAGATTTTACCCAAAATAACCTGAGTTGCGGATAAGAAAGCTTTTTACCCGGTTGTCATTGCGAGCCGCGATAGCGGCGAAGCAATCTCCCATCGTGGGCTGTGAAGGAGATGGCTTCAGGGCTTCGCCCCTCGCCATGACAAAAACGAGTGTTGTCCGCAACTGAGGCTCAGGTAGATTTAGACACGCAATCTTTGCAGACAAGAGGAGAAGACACCTTTTATGGAATCTTTCCGCACAACACCCCCCAATTTGTTCAGCCTCCCCCCCCGCCTGAAACGGCTGGGCGAACTGGCCTACAACCTGTGGTGGACCTGGAACCCGGACGCCGAACGGCTGTTCAAGCTGATCGATACCGATCTCTGGGAGCAGGTGTATCATAATCCGGTCCGTTTTCTCCAGCAGATGGAACGCGCCCGGGCCAACGCGGTCAGCTATGACCGTTACTATCTCGATCTGTACGACCGCGTCTTCCGTGCCTACGACCGCTACCTGGCAGCCGAACAAACCTGGTTCAAGGAGGCGTATCCCGGGCTGGCGGAGAAAACCATCGCCTACTTCTCGATGGAGTTCGGCCTGCACGAGTGTTTGCCGATCTATGCGGGCGGTTTGGGCGTGCTTTCGGGCGATCATCTCAAAGAGGCCAGCGACCTGGGGCTGCCCCTGGTTGGCGTGGGCCTGATGTACACCCACGGGTATTTCTCCCAGCGCATCACGGAAGACGGGTGGCAGGAGATGCGCGATTTCAAGTTGGAGCTGCGCGAATCGCCGGTTGCCCTGGTGTACGACCAGGACAAGAACCCCCTGATGGTCTTTGTAGACCTGCCGGGCCGGCGGGTCTATGCCCAAATCTGGGAGATACGCGTGGGCCGCGTGCCTCTGTACCTGCTGGACAGCAATGTGGAGCAAAACGAACACCATGACCGCGCTCTCACCTCCCGGCTGTACAACAGCGACCCCGACGTGCGCATCTCGCAATACATTTTGCTGGGTGTGGGCGGGGTGCGCGCCCTGCGCGCCATGGGGTTTCACCCCCGCGCCTGGCACCTGAACGAGGGGCATTCCGCCTTCTTGGGGCTGGAACTGGCCCGCGAGCTGGTCGAGCAGGGCATGAGTTTCGAGGAGGCGCGCCTCAAACTGCGGGAAGAGACCGTCTTCACCACCCACACCCCGGTGCCCGCAGGCAACGACGAATTCCCCACCTGGCTGATGGACAAATACTTCGCCAACCTGTGGCCGGAACTGCACCTCAGCCGCGAACAGTTCTTCGCGCTGGCGCACAACCAACACCCCTGGGGCGAAACCTTCAGTATGCCCATCCTGGCGATGCGCTTCGCCCAATTTTGTAATGGCGTCTCCGAGTTGCACGGCCAGGTGGCGCGCAAGATGTGGCACTTCCTGTGGCCTGACCGGGAGGTGGACGAAGTGCCCATCACCCACGTGACCAACGGCATCCACACCGGCACCTGGCTGGCGCGGCGCCTGCGCGCGCTGTTCGACCGCTACCTCGGCCCCGACTGGATCGAGCACGTGGACGATCCCCTGATGTGGGACTACATCGAGAAAATCCCGGACCGCGACTTCTGGCGCGTGCGGCGGCACTTGAAGCGTAAACTGGTTCACTACATCCGGGAACGCGCCCGGGCGCGCTGGATCCCCGGCGGCTTCCATCCCGTTCAGGTCATCGCCGAGGGCGCGCTGCTCAACCCCTACGCCCTCACCATCGGCTTCGCGCGGCGTTTCGCTCCCTACAAACGTGCCAACCTGATCCTGAACGACTTCGACCGTCTGCTCAACCTGCTCAACAGCCCCAACCGGCCGGTGCAAATCATCTTCGCGGGCAAAGCCCACCCCGACAACGAGCAGGGCAAACGCCTGATCCAGGAGGTTTACCGCGCGGTCAAGCTGGCCGAAAACGGCGGGCGACTGGTCTTCCTGGAAGATTACGACATGAACATCGCCCGCTACCTGATCCAGGGCGTGGATGTGTGGCTCAACACCCCCCGCCGCCCCAACGAGGCCTCCGGCACCTCCGGGCAAAAGGCCGCACTCAACGGCGTGCTCAACTTCTCCGTGCTCGACGGATGGTGGCGGGAGGGGTACAACGGCAGAAACGGCTGGGCCATCGGCAACGAAACGGATTTCGACGACCCCGCGGAGCAGGACCGCCACGACGCGGAGAGCCTCTACCACGTGCTCGAAACCGAGATCATCCCCCTCTACTACAAAAAACGCTCCTCCGACGGCCTCCCCGGCGAATGGATCGCGCGCATCAAAGAGAGCATCCGCACCCTGGCCCCGGCCTTCTCCATGCGGCGCATGGTGAAGGAATACACCGGCAAGCTCTATTCGCCCGCGCTGGAGGGCATCCAGGTAGACAAAGTAGGCAGGTAGACAGGTCTGGAGCGCCCGAAAGTTGTTTCGTCCTCCAGAGAGTCTCAAATGCAGGAGTCACGCACTTGAAAAGTCGCACCCGGACCTCACAGGTCTCAAAGCGCATGGAGATGCCCGGATGCAATCTATTTGGGGTCAAATCTGCCTGCATCGTGTGGTAGTAGACCTGTGAGGTCTCAACTGCGTAAGTACTGCTGTTTATCCGACAAGGAGACTCACATGGACGTATCAAGCATCAACTTCGGCTATCTGATCGCACAGGTTGTCGAGATTGTGCTCGCCGTGAGTCTGTTATCACTCGATCTGAGCGCGTTGTTCGTTTTGCGGCGTCGCAGGCTGGCAACGCTGGAGAAAGCCATTTGGGTTTTGATCATCCTGGCGATCCCCTTTCTCGGCGCCATCGCTTTCTGGATCATCCAACCCTCGGACGACCACCCCCCTGAAGGCTCCACCACCAGGCACTAACGCCTCCCCCTCCGCTCAGGATGCAATTACCCAATTACCCAATTACCCATCCTTCGACTTCAGGCTCACTCCGTTCGCCTTCCGCTCAGGATGTAATTACCCAATTACCCAATTACCCATCCTTCGACTTCAGGCTCACTCCGTTCGCCTTCCGCTCAGGATGTAATTACCCAATTACCCAATCCCCACTCCCCATGCTCCTCCCCGCCCTGCTGATCTTCGCCCTACGCCTGGTAGAACTCAGCCTGGATACCCTGCGCACCCTGGTGGTGCTGCGCGGCAACAGGCCGGTCGCCTGGGTGCTGGGCTTCTTCCAGGCCGGGATTTTCGTGATCGTGATCTCCTTTGTGCTGGCAAACCTGGATAACGTGTTCTCCATCCTGGGTTACGCGGCCGGGTTCGCCACCGGCAACGTGGTGGGCATGTGGATCGAGGAAAAACTCGCCATCGGCCACACCCACCTGCGCATCGTCAGCTCCCGGCGGGGCAGCGCGGTGGCGCGCAAACTGCGCGCAGAGGGCTTCGCGGTCACCGAAATCCCCGGGCGCGGCAAGGACGGCACAGTCACCCTGCTCAACGTCAGCGTGCGGCGCAAGCACATCCGCCGTGTGAGCGAAATCGCGCGGGAAGAAGACGCGGAAGTGTTCATCACCGCGGAGGACCTGCGCCCCTTGCAACGCGGTTTCTGGCGAGCCTGATGACCAACGCATTCCTCTCCGCTCTGCTGATTTTCGCGCTGCGCATCGTAGACGTGTCCATGATGGTGGTGCGCATCCTGATGGTGCTGCGCGGCCGCAAGGGGCTGGTCTGGCTGATCGGCTTCGCGCAGGCCGCGGTGTTCGTGATCGCCATCCGCCAGGTGATGTCCGACCTGGACAACTGGATCAACATAGCCGGGTACGCGGCCGGGTTCGCCACCGGCAACGTGGTAGGCATGTGGATCGAGGAGCGGCTGGCGATTGGGTACGGCCACGTGCGGGTGATCAGCTCCCGCCGCGGGGCCACGCTGGCCGAAAAACTGCGCGCCGCCGGGTTTGCCATCACCCAAATCCCGGGCCGCGGCAAAGACGGCACAGTGGACATCCTGGCCATCAGCCTCCCCCGCCGCAAAATCCGCGCCCTCAAAGAGCTGGTCATCGAGATCGATCCGAACGCCTTCATCACCGTCGAAAACGTGCGCCCCATCCACCGCGGTTTCTGGCCGCGCTGAGACCGCATGGGGTATACTGGCAGCATGAAACAAGTACTCCAAAACGTCAAAACCGGCCAAACCCTCGTCGCCGAAATCCCCATCCCGACTCCCAAACCCGGCACCGCGCTGGTGCGCACCGCGGCCTCCCTGGTCTCCGCCGGCACCGAACGCATGGTGGTGGACTTCGCACAAAAATCCCTGCTCGGCAAAGCCCGCGCCCGGCCCGACCTCGCCCGCCAGGTGCTCGACAAAGCGCGCCGCGAAGGCCTGCTCACCACCCTCGAAGCCGCCCTCAACCGCCTCGACCAGCCCATGCCCCTGGGCTACTCCTCCGCGGGCACCATCACCGCGCTGGGCCAGGGGCTGCACGGCTTCCAGGTGGGCGACCGGGTGGCCTGCGCGGGCGGCGGCTACGCGGTCCACGCCGAATACGCCCTCGTCCCCCAAAACCTGCTCACCCGCCTGCCCGATAACGTGGACTTCGAATCCGCGGCCTTCACCACCCTGGGCGCCATCGCGCTGCACGGCTTCCGGCTGGCGCAACCCCAGGTGGGCGAGCGCCTGGCGGTCATCGGCCTGGGATTGTTGGGACAATTGACCATCCGCATCGCGCTCGCGGCCGGATGCCGCGTCCTGGGCATCGATCTGGACCCCGAACGGGTGCGCATGGCAGCCCAACCCGGCGTGGTCGCCGTCCCCCGATCAGAAGCCCTGTCCCACGCGTTGACCTTCTCGCGCGGCCGCGGGGTGGACGCGGTGTTGATCTGCGCAGACACGCCCTCCAACGACCCCATCGAACTGGCCGGAGAGATCGCCCGCGACCGGGCGCGCGTGGTCGCCCTCGGCGCGGTCGGCCTCCACATCCCCCGCAAAACCTACTTCGCCAAAGAACTCACCTTCCTGGTCTCCCGCTCCTACGGGCCAGGCCGCTACGACCCGGCCTACGAAGAACAGGGCCGCGACTACCCCATCGGCTACGTGCGTTGGACCGAAGGCCGCAACCTGGAAGCCTTCGTAGACCTGCTGGCCGAAGGCCGCCTCGAGGTGCAGCCGCTGATCACCCACCGTTTCCCCATCGCCCGCGCACCCGAAGCCTACGAACTGATCACCGGCCAGCGAAAAGAGCCGTTTTTGGGGGTGGTGCTCACCTATGAAAGTGCGAAGCCCGACGTGCGAAGTGCGACTCAGCCCACTCAGCCCACCCCGCACACCGCACCCCGCACGCCCGCGCTGGGCGTGATCGGCGCGGGCAACTTCGCCACCGCGGTCATGCTCCCGGCCATCCGCAAACTGCCCGGCATCCGGCTGGTGGGCATTGCCTCAGCCTCGGGCCTGCGCGCCCAACACGCGGCAGACAAATTCGGCTTCCGCTACGCGGCCAGCGACCCCGCCCAACTCCTCGCCGACCCGGAGATCAACACCATCGCCATCCTCACCCGCCACGACAGCCACGCCCGCTTCGTGGTCGAGGCCCTGCGCGCCGGCAGACACGTGTTTTGCGAGAAACCATTAGCGCTCAACCCTCAGCAATTAGCCGAAATCGAAGACTCCTTACTCCCTACTTCTGACTCCTTACTCCTTGCGGGATTCAACCGCCGCTTCGCGCCGCTGGCGCAAAAGCTGCACGCCTTCATCGCCGCGCGCAGCGAACCGCTCTACGCCCACTACCGCGTCAACGCGGGCTATCTGCCGCCCGACCACTGGCTGCACGACCCCCAACAGGGCGGCGGGCGCATCATCGGCGAGGCCTGCCACTTCGTGGACTTCCTCAGCTTCCTGGTGGGCGCGCCCCCGGCCACGGTCTCGGCCCGCGCGCTGCCGGACGTTGGCCGCTACCGCCAGGACAACGTGCAGATCACCCTCACCTTCCCGGATGGCTCTCTCGGCACGGTCACCTACCTGGCAAACGGCGACAAAGCCTTCCCCAAAGAGCGTGTGGAGGTGTTCGCGGGCGGCCGCGTCGCGGTGTTGGACGATTTCCGCAGCCTGGAGCTGGTACACAACGGACGGCGCACGGTACACCGCTCCCGCCTGCGCCAGGACAAGGGGCACCGCGGCATCTGGGAGGCCTTCGTGCGTGCCATCACCACCCACGGCGAACCGCCCATCCCCTACGAGCAGTTATTGGGGGTGATGGAGGTTTTGTTCGAGGCGGTGGAAGGTTTGGGAAGAGAGGGGGAAGAGGGGGGAGGGTGAAGAGGTGAAGAGGGGAGGAGGTGAAGAGGTGAAGAGGAGGCGAGCCGTGCACCTTTGTCATTCTGAGGGCACTCAGCCTGTCCTGTCATTCTGAGGGAGCGCAGCGACCGAAGAATCCGGAGCACAGCGACCGTCGGAGGGGCGACCGGCCGGTCGCCCCGACCTCTAATAACCACGCGCCGAACAACCGTCCCCCGTCCCCGGTCGTCCGTCTCCATCTCCCCTATCGCAAGCGAGATTCTTCGCTGTCGCTCAGAATGACGCAGGCAACAGCAGGTCGCTCAGAATGACACACCCCCTCCCGTCATTCTGAGGGAGCGCAGCGACCGAAGAATCCGGAGCGCAGCGACCGAAGAATCTGGGAGCGCAGCGACCGAAGAATCCGGAGCACAGCGACCGAAGAATCTGGGAGCGCAGCGACCGAAGAAT
>JALUWE010000430.1 GCA_027019845.1 Anaerolineales bacterium
CTTATGTCATTCGACGGGGGACGGATGACCGGGGACCGGGGACGGAGGACGGGGGACCGGGGACGGAGGACGGCGCGTGGTTATTAGAGGTCGGGGCGACCGGCCGGTCGCCCCCCCGACGGTTGTTGCGCTCCGGATTCTTCGGTCGCTGCGCTCCCTCAGAATGACAGGAGAGGCTGCGTGCCCTCAGAATGACATAAAGTGGCCGGTTTCGAAGTTCGAGCATAAGGGACGAATACTGCCCACTGAATACTGAATACTGAATACTGAATACTGAACACTGAACACTGAACACTGAACACCAGCTACTCCCCCCGCGCCGCTCCCACCACGTACAGGCTGCCGGTGATGAGCACCATCCCGTCTGGGGGGCAGGTCTTGCGCGCCTGTGATACAGCTTTCCGTACATCGGGAATCGAAAACGCCCTCAGCCCCAGACCGGCTGCTATCTCTGCCAGTCGATCCGCAGCCAACGCGCGCGGGTGGTCAGCCTGCGTGGCGATGGTAGTCACAACACGGGCGCGCAACGCCTCCAGTATCCCGCGCACATCTTTGTCCTGCATCACGCCGATCACCAGCACCACCGGTTGTTCTGGAAAGTAATCGTCCAGGGTTTCGCGCAGCCTGTGAGCCGAGGCCGGGTTGTGCGCGCAATCGAGCACCACTGGGGGCTGTTGCTGGAGAAGCTCGAACCGCCCAGGCCAGAACACACTTCCGAATCCCTGCCGAATGGCCTGGTCGCCGATGTGCAGACCCTCCTCCCGGGCCGCGTTCACGGCGGCATACGCGGTGGCCGCGTTTTCCATCTGGTGAGGGCCCAACAAAGGGAGGTATAGCTCGATGTTCGTCGCTCCCTGCCGCAGGCGAAAACGCTGCCCCTGGAGAGAGTGCTCGATAGCGGTGTATTGGTTGTCGATGCCCACCTGGAACAGCCGCGCCCCTCGCTGGCGGGCGATGGTGACAATCTGCTCCCGGGCCGCGTCGGGTTGGGGCGCGATCACCACCGGACAGCCTGTTTTGATGATGCCCGCTTTTTCCACCGCGATTTCCGCCAGGGTGGTACCCAGAATGGGGACGTGGTCGAGCGAAATGGGGGTGATCACGCTCACCAGCGGCGCGACCACGTTGGTGGCGTCCAGCCGCCCCCCCATGCCGACTTCGATGACGCTGACATCGACGCGCTGGCGGGCAAAGTGCCAGAAGGCCAGTGCAGCTTCGATCTCGAAAACGGTCAGATGCGGGATGGGGGATACGCGAGGTTCGATTGCCTCCACCAGCGCGGCGAATTCCGATTGTGAGACGGGTATGCGGTTGACCTGGAATCGTTCGGTGTAGGCCTGCAGGTGAGGAGAGGTATACAGCCCCACCCGGTATCCCGCGGCCTGCAACGCGGCGGCGCACAACGCGGCCACCGAGCCTTTCCCCTTGGTTCCGGCAATGTGAATGACGGGATATTTGTGGTGCGGATCGCCCAGGGAGGCCATCAACGCCCGGACGCGTGCCAGATCGAAGTTTTCAGGGGCCAGGGCTGCCGCGTGGGATTTGCTATGGTCGAGATGGCTGAACAGATAGTCCAGCGCGCGCTGATAACGGGAGTTTTTTGTCATGGCCGCGATTGTACCGCACCCGGTGTTCAGTGGTGGGGCCCGGGCAAGGGAGACAGGGGAAACAAGGTCAGCGAATGCGTTTTTCTCTCACTTGTCAGCCGCGATAATCTCGGTTATGATTTACTCCTAAGCCGAAGCGCGCAATCACTATCGATAAAATGGGCTGACACTCTCATGACAAGCGATATCGAACCGCTGGCCGAACGGTCTCCCCTCCGGCAACAAACCACTCGCTCCCTCCAGGGACAAACCACCGACCGCCTGGCAGAATTTCCGTGGTGGGGGCTGGCCATCATCCTGGCCGGTATTTTTCTGTTATACCGGATCCTGACCAACGAAACGTATAACAGCATCATCACTACGTTGGTAGAGGGGATGCGTTTAACCGCGGTTGCAACGCTGTCAGCATATTTTTTCGCGCTCATTCTTGGGTTGACCACCGCGCTGGCACAGCTTTCCAAAAACGTGGTGGTTCGTAATCTCGCTCAATTGTATGTACAGATTATCCGCGGCGTCCCTATTCTGGTGCAGATCTTTTATTGGGCCATCGTCATTTTTCCGCTGATCCTCGTTCCGAGCATCAACAAAGCCGGGGAGTGGCTGGCCGGGCAGGGCATCCTGGGGCCGGATAATTATCTGGCCGAGTTTAGGGTAGACCTGATCGTACGCGGCATCGTCGCGCTGGCGTTCAGTTACGGTGCGTTTTCGTCCGAGATTTTTCGAGCGGGTATTCAGTCCATCGAAAAAGGGCAACGCGAAGCCGCGCTGGCGTTGGGGTTGACCTGGTTCCAATCGTTTCGTTTGATCATCCTGCCTCAGGCGTTACGGCGGGTGCTGCCCCCCCTGGGGAACGACTTCATCGCCATGCTCAAAGAGTCTTCTCTGCTCTCGGCCATTGGCGTCGGCGAGATCACACAATTAGGGAAAAAATATGCCGCGGCCTCTTTTTTGTTCCCGCAAACGTACAACACCGTTGCATTTTTATACCTCAGCATGACGTTAGTCCTCTCTATGGGGGTCAAATATATGGAAAGCCGCTTGAAAACGGACCGCAAAAAAGCATCATCCCAATGACAGAGCCGTTTTTCGATACTAAAGCCAAAAAGGAGGTGGTAGACACACCCAATAATCAACCGTATTTCCCACAATTCTTTCCGATATTGACTAAAAAACTATTCTCTGGAGGAGAAAGAGATGAAAAAACTTTTTATCTCACTTAGTTTGTTGATCATTCTGGTTTTGGCTGCCTGTACGCCTGCCGCGACGGAAACGCCGACGGAGGCCCCGCCAGAACCCACAAAAGAAGAAGCTGCCCCGGAACCAACGGAAGCGATGGAAGAGAAAGGCGAAGAAGAGATGATCGAGCTTCCTGACCTGGGTGGCCGTGAAATCACCATCGCAGTCGAGAACGCCTATCTGCCGTTCAACTTTATCGATCTGGAAACCGGCGAACCTGGCGGTTGGGACTATGACTTCATCAACGAAGCCTGCCGACGCCTGAACTGCACCCCGGTGTGGGTCGAATTCGCCTGGGATACCATGATCGCCTCCGTGGCTGAAGGCCAGTTCGACATGGCTGCCGACGGCATCACCATCACCGAAGAGCGCGCCAAGATCGTGGACTTCTCGGACGGTTACGTTTCCATCGAGCAGCGCATGTTGGTGCGCGCCGACGAAGACCGCTTCAGCACCCCTGAAGAATTCGCGGCCGACCCCTCCCTGGTATTCGGTGAACAGGTGGGCACCACCAACTACCAGACCGCGGTGGACCTGGTCGGTGAAGAGCGCGTCATCACCTTCGACGACTTCGGTCTGGTGGTGCAGGCGCTCATCGCTGGCGACGTGGACGCGGTGGTGATCGACGAAGTGGCCGGCCTGGGGTACCAGGGCGCCAACGCCGACAAAGTCAAGCTGATCGGCCCCTCCCTGTCCAGCGACGAATTGGGCTTCATCTTCCCGAAGGGCAGCGACCTGGTTGAACCCTTCAACCTCGTCATCGCCCAGATGAAGCAGGACGGCACCCTCGAGCAGCTCAATGCCAAATGGTTCGGCCCGGACTTCAAACTCACCTACGACGACATCGACTGCGGCGCGTACTGCCCCGAAGACGTCGGCACCGAGGACAACCCCCTGGTTTGGGTGCTGGTACCCTCACAAGAGACCGAAGCCGTGCTGGCAGGTGCTGACCAGATCGCCCAGGCCATCGAAGACGCCACCGGGCTGATCGTTGTACCGCTGGTCACCACCGACTACACCGGCGCGGTCGAGGCCATGTGTAACGGCGAGGCCCAGATGGGCGCGCTCAACACCTTCAACTACGTGCTGGCAAACGAGCGCGGCTGTGCAGATGTGGCGGTAGCCTCCGTCCGCTTCGGCAGCACCTTCTACAGCGGGCAGATCGTGACCCGCGCGGATAGCGGCATCACCAGTGTGGCCGACCTGGCCGGTAAGACCTTCTGCCGCCCAGACCCCACTTCCACCTCCGGCTGGGTGATCCCCAGCATCGCCATGCGCGCCGAAGGGCTTGACCCCGAAAACGACCTGGCCCAAATCGTGGACGCCGGTGGTCACGACGGTGTGATCATCGCGGTCTACAACGGTGATTGCGACGCCGGTGCCAGCTTCGTGGACGCCCGCAGCATCGTCGAGGAGGAATTCCCCGACGTGAAGGACCAGGTGGTCGTCATCACCGAATCCGCACCCATCCCCAACGACAACATCAGCTTCACCCCCGACGTGCCCGCGGAGACCCGCGACGCCATCGTTCAGGTGTTCCTGGACCTGGCTTCCACGGATGAAGGCCTTGAAGTGCTCAACTCGGTCTACTCCTGGAGCGGCATGGAAGTGGTGGACGACACCTTCTACGATGGTTTCCGCCAGCAACTCGAAGCTGCCGGTATGAGCATCGAGGACCTGGTTGGCCCGTAAACATCGTTCCATGCGTTATAATCCTGGGGAGGGCGAAAAGCCCTCCTCAGGATTTTTTTAATTCTTTGTTTGAGGTGACTAGCCCATGCTCCAAGTCGAACACCTTACCATGGTTTACCCTAACGGCACGGTCGCGTTGCGGGATGTCAGCTTTACAGTCGAGGACGGCGAATTTCTGGTCATCATCGGCCTGAGCGGGTCCGGCAAGTCCACCTTGTTGCGCTGCATCAACCGGCTGATCGAACCCACCGAAGGCCGTATTGTCTGGAACGGGGTGGACATCACCGCGGCTGACCAGGCCGATTTGCGCAGAATCCGCCGTGAAATCGGGATGGTCTTCCAACATTTCAATCTGGTGAAACGTTCGCTGGTGCTTACCAACGTGCTTTCTGGCCGCCTGGGGTATATTCCACCCGTGTGGAGTCTGATCAATCGCTTTCCGCGGGAAGATCGGGAGAAAGCCTTCCAGGTGCTCGAGCGAGTAGGCATCCCGGATAAGGCCTTCAGCCGCGCGGACGCGCTCAGCGGCGGGCAGCAGCAACGCGTCGGCATCGCCCGCGCCCTGATGCAAGACCCCAAAATGATCCTGGCCGACGAACCGGTCGCCAGCCTGGACCCGGTGTTGGCGCATTCCATTTTGGGCACGCTCGAAAGACTCAATCAGGAAGACGGCATCACCATTTTGTGCAGCCTGCACTTCCTCGACCTCGTCCAGCGCTACGCCACCAAAGTGATCGGCCTGCGCGATGGGCGGCTGGTGTTCCAGGGGGACGCGGAAGACATTCGCCAGATGACAGACGAACGTTTCAAAGAAATTTACGGCGAAGAAGCCGAACGACTGAGCGCCTGACCGGCAGGAGGGTTGACAACGTGATAGAAAACCGAACATCGCAACAACCTGTCTCCATCCTACACAGTGTACTCTCTTTCTTTGTGCCCGGCCTGGGCCAGTTCGTGGCCCGCCAGCGCGCGCGCGGCATCTCCATCCTGGCCACTTTCTTGATTTTGGGTTGGTTGAGCATCTGGACGATTGCCCAACGCGCTCGTTTCCCTGACCTCGAACTCAGCCGGCAGTTGTTTATCCTCATCTTTTTACAAACGCTGGCACTGTTGGTCTTCCTGACGGCCTCACGTTATCTCATGGCGCGCTTTCTGATCAAGGAAACATCCAGCCAGACGGTTTTGGGCATTGGGCTGGGGCTGGTGTATGTGATCGCGCTGTTGCTGGTTCAGGAAGACCTGCTGACAACCGCCGGGTCCGCCGAGGAGTTGAAGACGATCTATACCGGCACCGCGATCTTCGCCGCGGCCTCGCTGGCGGCTTTTTACCTCTGGCAGGTGGCAGATGCCGGTAAGGCGGGCGCACAACCCGAGGAACACCCCCCCATAAGCGGCGGCATTGCTCTGGCATGCCTGGTGATCTTCAGCCTGGGTTGGAACATCACCGGCATTGACCTCTCGAAGGCGATCTCCGAGTATCAGGACACACAGATCATCCTGCGCCGCATTGTCTGGCCCTGGCAGGCTGCGTTCGAATATGAAACCGTAGCGGTCGAGACCGAGGCCAAAGTCCAGGCCCCCTGCCCGCCGGGCGCAACCGGCCCCGCGGTACAGGAACCCGTGCCCGGGGAGGCCTGGATCAGCGTCACCCCCACCTGCGGCGAGATCAGCAGGCGCGATCTGGCGACCGGCTCGTTGCAACTGGGCACCGAGCTGACCATTACGGGCGGCGGCTTCACCCCCGGCGCAACGGTCGAAATCTTGTGGAAGAACCCCATCGGCAACCCCTTCAAACCCCGCGGGGTGGGCGAGACCGAGATCACCATCAACGAGAATGGCGGCTTCGAGACCAAACTCAACATCCCCGAGGTGGTCATCCCCTCCACCGCGGTGGGCGACCAGATTCACACCCTGATCGTGCGCCAGGAGAGCGGAGAGGTGTTTACCGGTAAGCTCAGCCGGGAGATCAAACTGGCTCTGGAAGGCATACTGGAAACCATCATGATCGGATTGATGGCGACCTTCTTTGGCGTGGTGTTTGCGTTTCCATTCAGCTTCATCGCAGCCCGTAACCTGATGGTGCCGATTTCCGCTCCGTTGAGCCGTGTGGTGGGCGGGCTGGTGGCGCTCATCCCAGCCATTTGGCTGGCCGCGAGGGGCACGGGGCGTGTGGCCCTTACCTTAGGTGGTCTGGAAGAGGCCCCCATCCAGATCGCATTGGTGGGATTTGTGTTGATCGTGGGGGTGGGTTCGCTTGGCTCCCGCCTGGGCGCCAGCGCGTTCGATCTGGTGGCGAAGCGTCTGTCCGAGATCGTCGGGCAGGTGTTGACCGGGCTTGGCCTGGGAATCATTGGGGGCGGGGCCGGCTACTACCTCGGGTTGGGATTCAGCCGGGGGGTCGTCGCCATCCCGGTGGGCGCGGAGGTGGCCGCCCTGTCCGAGCCGCGTTATAAGCTCGGGGGCGCAATCCTGTTTGGGCTGATAGGGCTGGTGTATGGTTTCCTGAACGCCCACAAGGAATTCAGTATCGGCATGGTGATTTACACCATTTCGCGCACCTTTATGAACATCGTGCGTTCCATCGAGCCGCTCATCTGGGCTATCGTGGGCAGCATCTGGGTTGGGCTGGGGCCGTTCGCCGGCACCATCGCCCTGACCCTGCACACCATCGCCGCGCTGGGCAAGCTGTATTCCGAATCGATTGAGAGCATCGACCACGGGCCAATCGAAGCCTTGCAGGCCACGGGCGCAAGCCGTTTGCAAACCGTGGTGTACGCGGTCATTCCGCAGGTGATGCCACCCTTCATCTCGTTTACCATCTATCGTTGGGACATCAACGTGCGCATGTCCACCGTGATCGGGCTGGTCGGCGGCGGCGGGATCGGCTTCATCCTGATCCAGTGGATCCGCCAGTTCCAGTATGACGCGGCCGGGCTGGCTGTCTGGTTGATCACCATCACGGTAGCCACGCTGGATTATGTGAGTTCGAATATTCGTGAGCGGTTTGTGTGAGAAGCGGGCGACCTCTTCCCTCCCGCGCGCCTATTCGTGTCATTAATAGGACTTACGCACTTGAAAAGTCGCACCCAGACCTCACAGGTCTCAAAACGCATGGAGACGCCCGGATGCAATCCATTTTGGGGCAAATCTTCCTGCATCGTGTGGTAGTAGACCTGTGAGGTCTCAACTGCGTAAGTACTGTCATTAAACATCCCCCAACACTCGCTCGTACCCCCGTGCCAACGCCTCCCCCCAACCGGCCGCGTTCCAGCCTCGAGACCGCTCCAACGCCGCCTCTTGCAGCCGCTTTGCCAGCGGCTCTTTGACGACCACCCCGATGATCTCCGCGCCCAACCGCCGCGTGTCCCGCGCCTCGGCCAGATACGCGGCCGGGCCGACCAGCCGGACGTTGCGCGCAGTCGCCAGACTGACCACCGGCTTGCCG
>JALUWE010000431.1 GCA_027019845.1 Anaerolineales bacterium
TTTTTCCGGAAGCATTTTTATGGTCTCTTCGAAGTATTTGGCAGCCCGGAAGTAGGCTTTCAAGTCCAGGATGCCGCTCTCTGGATAGGTCTCTCGAAAATCACGCAGCAGCACTTGCGAAAGGTTGGCCATAAACAGCGACAGGTTGAGGGCATTGGTCAGTGGGCGTTCTTTGACATTCATGAAGTCTTCCAGCCCCCAGTGCTGTTTGGCATCCCGGAAATTGAACTCGATTTGAAACCGTAAGCTGTACCAGTCGATGATTTTCTGCCAGGATATTTCCAGGTCGCTTGCCAACAGGTTTGTGGTGCTCTATATAGTTTTGGGTGTGGGCTTAGCGGTGTCTTAGCTTGCACATTAGTATGTGCGCCAATTGCGAATCTCGCTTGCCCGCTAATTTGTGGATCAGTATATGTGCTACTATGTGTAATTGGAGGTTTCTTTACCTGTAACGGTGTCTGTGATGAACTTGGTTATTGCTAATCAAACCATGTAATTTTGGAGAGTGCCTTGGAGAGACAAAATGCAAAATGTAGTGGAAGGATCCATCATTGTCATCGTAATAGCAGCACTGTTTGGAACTGTTGTCGGCGCATGCTTTCTTGCTATCCCAATTATTTTGCGCACCTATCGGCCTGATTGTTACAGAGGCATCTGGCGGATCATTGGTGACATCGCACCAACAACGCTCGCGCGTATAGCCATCTTAATCCTGGGTTCTCTTATCGGGGTGGTAATTGGTGTGTATCTACTGGTAAGTGTTCCTGGAAAGCTACTCAACAATCCGCTTCTCGTGCTTGTTATAAATGCTGGATTGCTCATCACATTTACTTTGGCTTTCGTAATTGGAATCCGAAGATGGAAGCGTAAGCAGTAGAGGCGCGGTCAAATACCAAACTGCTAGAAAATGCCCCCGGTACAAGGGATGTGTGTGAGGCACTGCTCAAGTGCGTCACATTTTTTTTACCGAGATTTTCCAACCAATCGTCGGAGCGTCGCCTTTGGCGAATCATCCCCCTCCTCAGCCAGCAGGCCGCGCAGCTCGAAAATCTGATCGCGGTACGCGGCGGCCTGCTCGAATTCCAGGTTGAGGGCGGCCTCCTTCATTTTGGCTTCCAGTTCCGTGATCAGGCGTTGGATTTCGTCCGTGGGGAGGGCGTCTGCGGCCTCCACGCGGTAGGCGGCCTGGGGTTCGGCCACCGCGCGCGCGGCCACGCGGTCGGTCAGGTCGCGGATTTCCTTGACGATGCCGACCGGGGTGATGTTGTGCTGCTGGTTGTAGGCGATTTGCTTTTCGCGGCGGCGGTTGGTCTCGTCGATGGCGCGGCGCATCGAGTCGGTGATGCGGTCGGCGTACATGATGACCCGTCCCCGAATGTGCCGCGCGGCGCGGCCGATGGTCTGGATCAGCGCGGTGTCGGAGCGCAGGAAACCCTCCTTGTCCGCGTCCAGGATGGCAACCAGGGAGACTTCGGGCAGGTCGAGGCCCTCGCGCAGCAGGTTGATGCCCACCACCACGTCGAACACGCCCAGCCGCAAATCACGCAGGATGCCCACCCGGTCGAGGGTGTGGACTTCGGAGTGCAGGTAGTGGACTTTGATGCCCAGTTCCATCAGGTAGTCGGCCAGTTTTTCGGCCATGCGCTTGGTCAGGGTGGTGACCAGGACGCGCTCTCCGCGCTCGGTGCGGGTGCGGATCTCGCCGACCAGATCGTCCACCTGGCCTTTGACCGGGCGCACTTCCACTTCGGGGTCCACCAACCCCGTGGGGCGGATGATCTGTTCGACCACCTGATCGGCGCGCTGCATCTCGTAGGGGCCGGGGGTGGCGCTGGTGTAGATGGTGTAGCCCATGCGCCGCTCGAACTCCTCGAATTGGAGCGGGCGGTTGTCCAGCGCGGAGGGCAGGCGGAAGCCGTATTCCACCAGGGTCTCTTTGCGCGAGCGGTCGCCGCGGTACATGCCGCGAATTTGCGGCACGGTCATGTGCGATTCGTCGATCACCAGCAGGTACTCGGAGGGCAGGTAGTCCATCAGGGTCCAGGGCGGCGAGCCTTCGGGCCGCTGGTCGAGGTGGCGCGAGTAGTTTTCGATGCCCGAACAGGTGCCGGTTTCGCGCAGCATTTCCAGGTCGTAACGGGTGCGCTGCTCGATGCGCTGGGCTTCCAGGTACTTTCCCTGGGATTTGAAGTAGGCGATGCGCTCTTCGAGTTCGGCTTCGATGTCGCGCAGGGCTTTTTCCAGCTTTTCTTCGTCGGTGACGAAGTGTTTGGCCGGGAAGAGCTGGAGTTCCGCGGTTTCGCGCACGATTTCGCCGGTGAGGGGATTGATCTGGAGGATGCGCTCGACCTGGTCTCCCCAGAATGAGATGCGGTAGACCACGTCGTCTTCGTAGCCGGGTGCGATCTCCAGGGTGTCCCCGCGCACGCGGAAAGTGCCGGGCCGCAGTTCCAGGTCGTTGCGCTGGTAGTGGCTCTCCACGAGCTGGCGCAGCAGCGCATTGCGCCGGTAGATGCGCCCGACTTCGAGGGGGATGACGCCCTTGTAGTAGGCTTCTGGGCTTCCCAGGCCGTAGATGCAGGAGACGGAGGCCACGATGATCACGTCGCGGCGGGACATGAGCGAGGCGGTGGCGGCCAGGCGCAGCCGGTCGATCTCTTCGTTGATGTCGGTCTCTTTTTCGATGTACAGGTCTTTGCGGGGGACGTAGGCTTCGGGCTGGTAGTAGTCGTAGTAGCTGACGAAGTATTCGACCGCGTTGTGGGGGAAGAAGTCCTTGAATTCGGCGTACAACTGCGCGGCCAGGGTTTTGTTGTGCGCCATGACCAGCGCGGGCATTTGCAATTCCTGGATGACGCGGGCGATGGTGTGGGTTTTGCCGGTGCCGGTGGCGCCCAGCAGCACCTGGTGGCGGAAACCCTGTTCGATACCGCCAACCAACTGGCGGATGGCTTCGGGTTGGTCGCCGGAGGGGGAGAAGGGGGATTGTAGCTGGAAGTCCATGATAGGTTCTATCACTGTACACAAACCCGATTCCGCCCGCTATTTTTGGCGAGGTACATGGTTTCGTCCACGCTTTTCAACAAGGCAGGTAAATCGGGAAATCTATCGTCCAGGGCCACCACACCGACGCTGATCGTGATAGGGATTGGTCCCGCTGTGGTCAGGATTGGCTCGTTTGCCACGGAGGCGCGCAGGCGTTCGGCTGCTTGTTGCGCGTCTGGCAGGTCTGCTTCGGGCATGATGGCGACGAACTCTTCACCACCGTAACGCCCCAGCGTATCGATCTTTCGCAGGGCTTTTTGACAGCGTTGCGCGACCTCGCGGAGCACCTGATCCCCCACGGGGTGACCGTAGGTGTCGTTGACCCGTTTGAAGTGATCCAGATCGAACATCAGCACGGCCAGGGGGCGGCCATAGCGCCTGGCGCGCTCGAATTCGCGGGCGGCAATGTTGAACAAATGCCGCCGGTTTGCCAGCCCGGTCAGGGAATCTGTGCGCGCCAGGCGCTGCAAGTCGTCGGCAAGACGTGCATTGTAAATGGCAACCGCGGCCTGGTTGGCAAACGCCGTCACGATTTGGATGCTCTCTGCATCGTAGGCGTTGGGAGTGTGGCTATCTACATTGAGCGTACCGATGTTCTTGCCTTTTACGATCAGCGGAGCGCCCACCCAGGAGCGAATCTTTTCCGTGCCCGGGTAAATCACCCAGTGGGGGTCTTGGTAAGTGTCCGGCACGCACTGCGCCTGCTTGATGGGCAAGATGGCTTGTTTGAGCGGGTTCTTATAAATGTCTTGTACAACTTGCCGCGCCTGTTCCAGGTCGGGAAAACCGCGCGCCGCGATCAGCGCCATCCTGCCGTCCTTCTGCCGTAGATGTATCGAGACGCTGTCGTAATCCACCACCCTGCCCAGCAAGTCCATCAGACGTTCCAACACTTCTTCCAGGCTGAGTTCGGTTGTGAGAAGCGAGCCGATCTCTTGGAGGGTCTGTGAAATACGCAATTGTTCTTTCTGTTGCTCGAACAGACGGGCATTCTGGATGGCAACCGCGGCCTGGTTGGCAAAAGCCATGACGATTTCGCCCATCTTCTCGTTGTAAGCGTTCACAGTATGGCTGTCTACATTGAGCGTGCCGATCACCTGGCCGCGCACCTGTAACGGCGCGCCGATCCAGGAACGGATGTGTTTGGAGCTTGGGTAAACCTGCCATTGCGGGTGGTTTTTGGTGTCGGGAATGACCATGACTGCCTTATTCGGCCATGCAACCTTTTGAAGGTCTTGAGAGAGGATGGTTTGCACATCTTGATGCACCTGCGCGATATCCTCTACCCCTCTGGCAGCCACCATCTCTATCTTGCCGCTTGCCCGCCGCAGATGCACGGACACGCTGTCGTAGTCCACCACCCGTTCGAGCAGATCGAAGAGATGTTCCATCACTTCCTCCAGGCTCATCTCCGTGGTGAGCAGCGAGCCGATCTCTTGCAGGGTTTGCGAAAGGCGTAATTGTTCCCTTTGCTGTTCGAACAGGCGGACATTTTGGATGGCGACCGCAGCCTGGTTGGCGATGATGCGCGCCAGGCGTCGCTCCTCTTGGCTGAACTTGCGCTCCGTGCGGCTGTCCCAGAGTTCCAGCTCGCCGAACAATGCTCCCCCGGCATTCAAGGGCACCGAAAGAACCGTTTTGCCGCCATAGGCTTGCATGTGGGCGACAAACTCCGGGTCGTAGTCCGGTTGGCTGGCGTGTATGACAAAATCCTCGTTGTTCGCCAGTCGCTGGTAATTTGTTTGAGAGAGAGGGTAGCTGACTCCCAGGTCGGAGACGCGCTCGGCAGGGTTGGCATCCGGCCCATAGTATTCTGCTGCCACGCGCAAGGCTCGTTGCGCCGGTTCCCAGATGCAAAGGTAGCAACTGGTGCCGTCCAGAACGTGGGTGGTCTGGCGGGCGATCTCGGTCAACAACTGTTCCAGTTCCAGGTGGGTGGAGATGGCCGTGCTGACCTCGAGCAAAACCGAAAGCTCCGCGGCCAGTTCTTTGGTCTCGGCGTATAGGCGAGCGTTGACAATCGCGCTGCTTACCTGTGCGCCGATGGTTTGCGCCAGTTCAACCTGCTCGGCCGTAAAGTTGCAGTTGGGATCGGTGTGGTCAAGTGCCAGTACCCCCAACACCCGTTCGCTATGCAGTAAGGGTACCAACAACAGTTTTTGAATGCCAAAAGGTTCGAGCCAATGGCGTGGCATCAAGTCCGTGCGAGCGGGATCATCGAGTTGCACCGGCTTGCGTTGTTCCACAGCTTGATAAAAGAGCGGCACCGCGCGCACCCGGTCTGCCGCGGTGGCGCGAAATTTGCGCCACTGCTCGATGTCGATGTGCCCATCTGCAAACTGTGACATGACCGGAATCAACTGCTCCTGGTCTCGGCTCAACAAAAAAATGGAACAGCGATTGGCCTGGCAGATGTTGGCCGTGCGTTGTGCGATTTGTTTGAGCACCTCTTTGAATTCCAGAGAGGCGCTGGCCATTTGCATCACTTCCAACAGGCTGGCCAGCGCGCGGCGGCCTTGTTCCTCGGCTCGGAACAGGTGGGCGTTCTCGATGGCGATTGCCACTGTGTCGGCGTAGGCGGTGGCCAGGCGCGCGTGGTCCGCGGTATAGAAGTTCGGTTGGACGCTGTCGATAGCCAACATGCCGAGGACGCGTTCACGCACAATCAACGGCACCCCCAGCCAGGAGCGGATATGGCGGTGCAAAGGCTCGCGGAAGATGGCGTACTCGGCCGTCGGATGATTGAGTATCAACGGGCGGCGTTGCCGGATCACACGTGTGTTCGGGTTGTCTCCCGGGATGGGCAGGCGCAATCCGAGCACTTGATCCGGGTTGGGCCAGCCGTGCCCGCCAACGATTTCCAGATATTGTTTCCCGTCCTCGTCGGTTCTCAATAGTTGTATGGCCGCGCTGTCGAAAGGCACCACCCGGGCCAGCTGTACCAGAATGCGGTCGATGGCCTTTTCCGGGTCGAGCGTGGCAACCACAGCTGCGGTTGCCTGGCGCAAGGTTTCGGCCTCAATGGCGCGTTGTTCCAACTGCTCTACCAGGTGAAGTTTGGCGATTGCCAGCGCGATTTGCGCCGCGGTTTGTTCCCCCAGCGCGATTTCGTCCGGCGTAAAGGTGTAGGGCTGGTTGTAGGCGATCAGTGCTGCGCCCAGTTTTTTCCCGTCCGCGATCAGAGGCAGCACCAGCATAGATCGAGGTGGAAACCGCTTCGCGATGTTGTGGCTGAAATAGGGGGTGTTGAGTGTATTTTCGATCGCCAGCGAGTGCCCCAACTCCAGAACAGATTGAGTCAACGTTCGCTCGCCAGGCTCAGGCCGGAGATGGGGGTATTCTTCACGAAACTCCTTATGCGCTGCCATGGGAATCGGCTGTTGTTTGGCCTCGTCCCACAGCGTTAGATATGCGCCATCCGCTTCGAATAACTCCCCCAAACGGTCGGCCAGCAACTGAAGCATCTGTCGCAGGTCAGTGGTTTGCAGCGCGGCCTGGGTGATCTCGTTGAGCAGTTCTATCTGTCGGGCATATTTGCGCTCTGCCTCCAGCAGGGTGTGTTCCCGGGTGATGTCTCGTAGAACAGCCACCCGGCGGCGTGACCAGCAACTGCAATCCTCATCCAGGGGGGAGATACTCAGGTCGAAGATACGTCTGTTTTTTCCGACGCCTCTTTCGATCAGGATGGATGTTTCCGTTGCCTCCAGGTCATCGTTCTTGCCGAGCAGTTGGAACAGATTGCGGCCCAGTAATTCCTCCTCCGTTCCCAGATACTTTTCCGCCGCCGGATTGAAACTCACGATCCGGTTTTGGGAATCCATTACGATGACTGCATCACGCAGGTTATGGATCACGGTAGTGGCCGCCACGGGAATCAGATCGAGCAACCCAAAGCGATAGTATCCGAACAGCAACACCAACCCTGAAAACGCGAACGAAAAAGGCGTCAGGTCCATCCCATGTAAGGGGACCAGATTGAACAGGTAAAGCATGTTGCCCACGAACGGAATCAAGGCGCCAAGCACCATCACCCCAGCTTGCCGGCGGTACAATCGCGGCCCGCGCAGGTACGCAAATACTAAAAGCACAATGCCGGCAATGATCAACATGTAGGCCAACAGAGAAGTAACCCAAAACAGGGGGCCATGCCGGACATACAACTCTGGAAATCCATCCGGGTCCAGGCTGGTCTCCGTCCAAATCCAATGGTGGGCATCGTTGGTGAACGCCAGTAGAATGGTGAGGATTGTGGCAGCAATGAGGAGGAGGCGAAACCGCGGAGTGAGCCAGTTGGCCCGGCCTGTATACTGAGTGGCAAAAACAAACCACAAGGGCCCGAGCGGGGCAATGCCAAGATATTTCCCCTTGGCCGCCAGTACTTTACCGGACAATGTGGGCGCCAAAAACTCGATTGCATACATTCCGCACCACACCGCCATCGCAGATAAGAGCCAACCGAGGGTTTTCGCGCCTGCCTGGCTGCGGTGACGAAAAGCATATAACGCGCCAATAGCCACCAAGCCCGCTGTTACCAGCAGCGAAAGGGCGTAGGGAAGGGAACCGGGATACATGGGCGATTTTTCTCGTCCGATTTACGCCGTTGCCGATTATGGTTCTGCCGGTAAATCGTTCGCCAGCTTCCGGAAAAACCCATTAGAAGAACAGTGGCGATGCATGTTCGAGACAGGCTGGCGTCTGCCTGCTGTATTGCGAAGAGAACCATCTGTCCGGCGGCGTTTTCATTATAACCGACAAGTCTCTTTGCTATGGAACATCCGCGTTGCTGTACTTTGACATCCTCACACTGTAACCGAACTACGCAACTGATGAGATCTTGTGTCATTCTGAGGGAGCACAGCGACCGAAGAATCCGGGAAGAATCCGGAGCGCAGCG
>JALUWE010000432.1 GCA_027019845.1 Anaerolineales bacterium
AGGTCGGGTTCGGGGGGGGAGGCTGCCGGGGGTGCGGCGACCAGGCCGGGTTGTGGTGGTTGGCTCGGGGTGCGTGCCGTGGTGGGGGGCGGTGGGCTGGCCGGGGCCGGGGGGCTGCCCGCGGGCGGTGTTCCACCTGCCAAACGGTTGAGCGCGGGTATCTGGGCGCGGGTGATCGGGCCGGCCAGGTAGTTCATGGCCCAGCGGGTGCGGAACAGCACGGGGCGGGTTTCGTGGACGTTGTGGAGCAGGAAGACGCGTTTGTCGAGGGTGGAGATCAGGTTGTCGAATGCGCGGCGGTCGATGCCGGGGGCCGCGCCTTGCAGGCCATCGAGCAGGCGTTCTTTGTCGCGTTCGGTTTGCAGCTTGCCGATGAACCAGGAGCCGGTGTTGGAGAGGGCTTTGTAGTCCACGTCTACCGGGTTTTGGGTGACGAGCACGAGGCCGATGCCGAAGGCGCGGGCCTGTTTGAGCATGCGCAGCATGGGGATTTTGGAGGGCGGGTTGCGGCCCGGGGGCAGGTAGCCGAAGATTTCGTCGAAGTAGAGCAGGGCGCGCAGGGAGGTGGTGCCGGGTTGGGCGCGCATCCAGGTTTCGACCGCGGAGAAGAGCAGGGTGACGAAGAACATGCGCTCTGCGTCGGTGAGGTGGGCGATGTAGAACAC
Organism: Anaerolineales bacterium; assembly: GCA_027019845.1. GTDB lineage: Bacteria > Chloroflexota > Anaerolineae > Anaerolineales > JABWBV01 > JALUWE01. The sequence goes on from JALUWE010000432.1 coordinate 666, forward strand.
GCTGTGCCGCGGGCGGCCATCTTCGGCGTAGAGCAGGTTTTGGATGTCGAGCGGGATGCCGTCGATCCAGCTTTGGAAGCCGGGGGAGGCCAGGATGTTGTTGAGGGTCATGGCGAGGTCGAAGCGGTCTTTTTCGGGGAAGAAGCGTTCGACGTCGAACACGCCCAGTTTTTGGAAGGGCGGGCTTTGGACTTGCATGATCAGCTCGCCCAGGTCGAGGTCTTTGCCCTGGCTCCAGGCCTGCTCGAAGATGTTGGCCAGCAGGATGTGTTCGCGCGAGCGCACGGGGTCTACGTCTTCCATGCCGACCAGGCCGAGCAGCGCGGTGACGGTGCCGGAGATTTTTTCGCGCAGGATTTCGCGGTTTTGTTCCCAGGGGACGTCCGGGGCCTGGAGGGAGGCCAGGATGCTGATGGGCACGCCGGCGTCCGAGCCGGGGGTGAAGATGGTGAAGTGGGCGGCGTTTTGCAGGGCGCGCAGCCGGTCGGGGGTGATGTCCCATTTGGCCAGGCCGCTGCGCCACAGTTCCGCGGTTTCGAGGGCCACCTGTTCCACGGTTTTGCCTTCACGGCGGGCCTGGTCTGCGTTGACCCAGGGCTGGAAGTCCTGCGGGGAGAGGTTGGGGAAATGGAGCAGGGTGTTGGTGATGTCGCCTTTGGGGTCGATCATGAGGGCGGGGATGCCGAGCAGGGCAGCTTCTTCCAGCAGGTCGATGCACAGGCCGGTTTTGCCGGAGCCGGTCATGCCGACCACGACGGCGTGGGTGGTGAGGTCGTCGGGGTCGTAGAGCAGCGGCTGGTTGGTGGTGGTGGCAGTCTGGGGGTTGTGAATGCGTCCGAGGTAGAATTTGTTGCTCATGCCTTTAGTATATCTCAAAATGGGTGTGAGGTGACAGGTATCAGGTGTCGCGTTTTTGGAGACACCAACTCCCTCTACAATGATGTACAATGCCCACCCATCCCTCTCTCCTTCTCAGGATGCAATTCCCCCAATCATTCATTCCCCCCTCACCTCTTCACC
>JALUWE010000433.1 GCA_027019845.1 Anaerolineales bacterium
ACTGGTGAGCGAACGTGACGAACGCGCGGTGCGCGCCGCGGCCCAAACCCTGAACGAACAACTCAACCACCGCGCCACGGCCATTCGTACCCTGGCCCTGCGCGTTCGAGAGGAGATGGAAACCAGCGATCTGAAGGTTATTCTGGAAACCAACCAGTTTCCGCCCCCTGAGTTCGATCTGGGATTGGCTTTCCTGGCGCGCGGCGGGGCCGTGTTGACGTTCACCGGCGATCCCGCTCTTTGGGAAAACTTCGACGCCGCGTCCGACTCTGAGATGAAATCCCTCTTCAGCCGGGATGTCCCGCCAACCTTCGTCCAGCTTACCCACCCCATCAGCGGGGAAGCCATCGTGCTCGTGACCGCGCCGGCGTACAAAGGCGGCCCGCTCGCGGTGGGCGCGTTTTCCGTTGCCAATATAGCACACCGCACGCTCGCAAGTGTGTTTACCGCCGGTGAAGGGGCCGCCGCGTTCGTGGTCGATGCCGATTACCGTGTGCTCTACCAGATCGGAGAGCTGATGGAAAACGACTCTCCTTCCACAGGGGTGACAGAAGCCCTGGCCGGGAACGTTGGCGCAACTTACGTCAAAACCAGCGGGAATGAACACGTGGTGGCCTACAGCCCGGTGGAACCCATAGGCTGGGCAATCGTGATCGAAGAGCCATGGGAAGCGGTCACCAGCCCCTTGCTGCGCACCACAGAAAACGCGCCTCTGGTGCTGGCGCCGGCCTTACTGCTTGCCGTGATCGCGGTGTGGTTCGGCATCCGCCAGATCGTCCAACCCCTGCAAGCCCTGGAAGTCAAAGCCGCAGAAGTGGGCTGGGGAAAATTCGAGTCCATCGAAGAACCTGTCGGCGGGATCGCAGAAATCCAACGTCTGCAAACCGAACTGATCCACCTGGCACACAAAGTCAAAGCCGCGCAACAAGGTCTGCGCGGCTACATCGGCGCCATGACCACCGGACAAGAAGAGGAACGCCGCCGTCTGGCGCGCGAGCTGCACGACGACACCTTGCAGGCCCTGATCGCGCTCAACCAGCGCGTCCAATTGGCCCGCCTGTCCCTGAACGGGGAAGAAGCGGGCGAACAACTGGCGGAAATTCAACAACTGACCAACCAGACCATTGTCAACCTGCGCCGCATCACCCGCGCGTTGCGCCCTACCTATCTCGAAGACTTGGGATTGGTCGCCGCGCTGGAAACGCTGGCCCACGAGACCGAACGAACAGCCGGATTCAAAGTGGATTTCCGCGTTCGAGGAGAGCAGCGGCGGCTGACCCCCTTACAGGAACTGGCCTTGTACCGCATGGCGCAAGAGGCCCTCAGCAACGTGGTCCGACATGCTCAGGCCTCCCACTGCATACTCGATCTGCACTTTGGCCCTCGCGTGACCCTGACAGTACGCGACGACGGGCGCGGTTTCACCGTCCCCGAAAGCCTGACGGAACTGACCACCAAAGGGCACTTCGGGCTTTTGGGACTGCACGAGCGCGCCCAGTTGATCGGCGCACAGCTGGAAATCACCTCCACCCCTGGTGAGGGCACCCGCATCGCCGTGCGCCTGAGTGCAGCGGAAATAGAAAAAGACAAAGGCACACCTTGATGGAGGAGACGATAAAGCTGGCATGAGTAGAAAACAACGCCTGCGACGAAAACAGCGAGCCGCGCGGCGACGGAAGGGGCT
>JALUWE010000434.1 GCA_027019845.1 Anaerolineales bacterium
GATGAGGTCCCAGTCGGCGTCGGCGCGCACCGCTTCCATGAAGTCGTCGGTGATGCCGACGCTGATGTTGGCGTTGGTGATTTTGCCCATCTCCCGTTTGCTGTTGATGAACTCGACGATGTCGGGGTGCCAGACGTTGAGGATGAGCATTAGCGCCCCCCGCCGGCTGCCTCCCTGTTCGATGAGGCCGGTGACGAAGCTGTAGAGGCCGCCCCATGAGACGGAGCCGCTGGAGCGACCGTTGACGCCGCGCACGTAGGCGTGGTGCGGGCGCAGGCTGGAGAGGTTGATGCCCACGCCGCCGCCGCGCGACATGATTTCGGTCATCTGGGTGAGGGTGCGCATGATGCCCTCCCGGCTGTCATGCGGGGAGGGGATGACGTAGCAGTTGTAGAAGGTGAGGTTTTGACCGCTGCCGGCGCCGGTGAGAATGCGCCCGCCGGGGACGAATTTCCAGTCGTCCAGCAGCCAGCGGAAACGGGCTGTCCACTCCTCGCGGACGGCTTCGGCTTCCACGGCGGCGACGCCATGCGCCACGCGAGCCATCATCTGCGAAGGGTGGGTTTCCAGCGGCTTGTCCACGTGTTCGATAGCCCGTTCGATGACCTGCCCGTCCCGGAGCCTGACGCGAACCTGCCCGTTGTGCAGCGCCACCGCCTCGCCGATTTCTCGCTGTCCCGTTTTCAAATCCACGCAGACGACGACCGTATCCCCCACCTTGAGGGTGGTTTTGGGGCCGTCCTTCAGGGCGTAGCGGTCCAGAAAGATTTTGTACCCCAGCGGCTTGGGGGCGTTTTGGGCGGGGTCGTTGGGGACGGAAGAGGAGATTGCGTTATCGGAAGGGGAAGTTGTGTGTGTCACGGTGCGCCTCCAGGTTTTTACATTTCTGCCTGCAAGGGCAGGGGAATCTGGTTTTTCTGTTCTTCTTCGCGGCGTTTCCGCTCCAGAAGCTGCTGAATTTCCTCCGCCATGTTGGTGACATCCTGAAAACGGCGGTAGACGGAGGCGTAGCGGACGTAAGCCACGTCGTCAATCTCTTGCAGGTGGTCCATCACCAGCCGGCCGACCAGCAGGCTTTTGATTTCGGCCTTGCCCATCGCGTAGAGGGCGGCTTCGATGTCGCGGGCGGCCTGCTCCAGCTGCTCGGCGGAGACGGCCCGTTTGGAGCAGGCGATGCGCATACTCTTGAGCAACTTGTCGCGGTCGAACTCCTCGCGGCGACCATCGCGCTTGACGATGAGGAGGTTGATGGTGGCAATGCGCTCGTAGGTGGTGAATCGCTGGTGGCAGTTGCTGCACTCCCGGCGACGGCGGACGCCGTCGGGGACATCGCGGGTGTCAATGACCCGGCTTTCGGAACTGTTGCAGAAGGGACAATTCATGGGCATACTCCTGGCATGGAAAATCACACAGCAAACCCTGCGCTATGTATCTTCTTGCGTAAACTTTACATAAATTAACTTCGGGGGGCAAGAAAAAACCACAATATCTAGTGGCTTATGCGCTATAGGGGTAATATGTAGTGGGCTTTTACCGCCTATCAGTATACACGATTTTCCCCGTCTGGACAAGGCGGAAGAGGGGAAATAACCTTAAAAATGGGGCGGCGGTGCGCGTACCACGCGCCACGCGCCATAAAAATAGCCCCCCTGGGCGCGAAGCCCGGAGGGGCGTGGGGAT